>CALDOH010000129.1 GCA_937912185.1 uncultured bacterium
CTTTGCCATAATGACCACTCCTCAGAGCCTAGCTTACCTATTTCTAGCTTTTATTATTTTTATTCTCCCTGAAATAAACAAAAAAGAAATCAGCATAAAATTTATTTGGCTAATCACTGCTATGACTCTAACTGTCCACCCCATGACTGGATTACCCCTACTAATACTAGCAACTCTATTGTCAGTTGCTCGGATCAAAACCTCAACAATTATCAAAAATACTCTATATTATATTACCCTATGTCTATCAGCCTTGGTATTACCAACATTCTTAGCTTTATACCAAAAAATAAATGGCTTCACCTGGTCACAAATAATAACCTTTAAAGCCTGGCCACTAGTTGACTTGCCAAACATTTCTTGGCATCAAAACTATAACTTTCCTTTAGACTTAGTCCATAACATTGGTACCAATTATATTTGGCTCTACGCTTTTATCACTCTACTTGGTTTTTATCTCATTGTCCGGGAAAACAAATACATATTCTTTAAACGTCTAAGTACTTTTATTTTTATCTTAATTTTAAATTATTTAATTGCCAAAATATTTATCAACTTCAATCTACAAATTTCCTACCAAAAAACAGATTACCTTAATCGCATAATCTATATGATAGGCCTAGCTAGTCTACCAATATTTCTGACGTCTATCTATTTTTGGATAAATGATATTCCCCGAAATAAAAGCTTGGGTCAAAAAGCCTGGTTAATAGTACTAACAAGTATCGTAATTGGTATCAGCACTTACTTTAGTTATCCAGTCTATGATAGATACAAAAATAGTAAAAGCTTTAATGTAACAGCTACTGATATAAAAACTGTCCAAACAATTGAACAAAATGCTGCTGATAAAAACTATATTGTCCTAGCCAATCAAATGGTCGGAGCCGCTGCTATTGATCAATATGGCTTTGCTCATTATTACAATAATAATTTTTATTATTCCATGCCGCTGGGTGTAGATAATATTTATCAAAATTATCTCAACATGATTGAAGTGGATGCTAGTCGTCAGGAAGCTATCTTAGCCATGGATAAAGCTGATGTTGATCAGATCTACTTGGTAATCAACAACTACTGGCATAGCGCCAAACAGGCTATCCGACAAGCTGAGCAGACAGCTGATGAAAAAATATTGATAGACAATGGTGTAAATACTATCTTTGTCTATAAACGCTAAAACTTTTCTACATTATAAAATAAAAGATAAACAAAAAAGGCTCCCAAATTATGGAAGTCTTTTTTTGTTTTTTCGGCTAGTATTTTATAATACTGCGTCTTTAGCAGCTTTTGCTACTCTGAATTTAACCACAGTCTTGGCTGGGATACTAATTGTCTCACCAGTGGCTGGGTTACGACCCATACGGGCAGCTCTGTTTTTCTTAACTAGTTTTCCAATACCAGGGATGATAAATTCACCACTAGTTTTTACTTCGCTGTAAGCTAATTCAGCAAAGGCATCCATGAAACTTGTAACGTCTTTTTTGCTCATACCAGTCTTCTCGGCAAGAACATTAAAGAGTTGTGATTTTGTTAATTTTGCCATAAGCGTAATATTAATTATCTTAATTAATTAAATCACTTAGAAATATAGCATATTTATTGAATTTTGTTAAATACTTTATATCCACAAGTCAAATTTTTGATACATAAAATCTGATCAATGTCAACTATTTCAATAAATAAAAAGCTTAGTTTGGCCCCTAAAAATGGTCAAAAAATAAAATATCACAAAAAATGAACCCCTTTTTTTTGTTGTTTTTCCCCATTTTCATTACCTTAAATGGCAATATAACTAAAATAAAAAAAGGGTGAGAAATTCTCACCCATACATCTAGCTTCTAAAAACAGAAGGTCCCGAGATAGGCACGAGTAACAGACTCAAGGTGCCGTTGCCTGACTACTCTAGCTGTGTTTCTCTTGCAGGCGTCTTGTCCACAACAACCCAAGCTGATATCACCACAAGTGGCATTGAGATGAGCCGTTTGACGACAAGATTCACACTTGATTCCAGGCTCAGGCCCGTTGGTAAACACAACCTCTGTTGGTCCCCGCTTATCTTCCATTATCAACCCCTCCTGGGTATAGCGGCGTGCGCCCATCCTTGGTTTGCCAAGATCCTAGTAGCGAAGAAATCAACCACTTTTGCCTTGGCTGCTACCTGACAATCAGGATTCTCACAAGAATCATGGCTGATCATCCCCAGCGCAAACTCAAAGTGGGCATCTGCACCACAATTATCGTTACTACACCTCCTAACACCGGCGTTGCCAGGCAACTTAAAGGCAATACTACCTTGCGCTCGCAATTGAGTCCTGACAACATCTCGTCCAATTGCTTCCCGATTAGCACTCATGAGTCAACCTCCTTGATTCAAACTCCGCGTCCTACGACCAGGAACTCACCCAAGCTGTCATCTACTCCTTACTCATCCATGACTACCCCCTTTTTTTAAAAGCTATCTCAAAGAACG
>CALDOH010000130.1 GCA_937912185.1 uncultured bacterium
TACTTTTATAAGCTTCAAGCCAGAATTTTACTACTACAAATATAACTATAAAAACCAACGGATATAAAACATAGTCAACCACTGGCAAAGAAAAGGCTAGCTCCTGATTTAAATGTAAATCAATAAAGCCCCCAAGAGCTTCGGGGGTTTTATTTACAAAATAAAATTTTGATACACGGTCAGCAATGAATAAAACAATTAAGCCGACAAAATAAACTAGCATTATAATAATTTTTTCTTGCAATCCATGCAACTACTAGCTGATGGGAAGGCCTTTAAGCGGTCTGGATTGATTGGATTACTACATTTTTCACACAGGCCATACTTGCCTTCTTCAATCTTCTTAAGAGCCAAATCAACATTATATAATGAAACCTCTAAGGTCTTTTCTAAAGATAGATTTTTCTCAAAATTCGCTACTTCAGCAGCATTTTCATCGTCTTTATCACCATAGTCAACAAACTTAGCACTATAGTCATGATCTGCCACCTGAACAGCATCTTCATTCAACTCTCTAAGCAACTCCTGTTTGCGCTTTTGTAATTCCTGTTTTCTCTCTTCAATAAATTTTGCGTCCATTTTCATAGTTTTACTATTATTTTTTACTCTAGTATATTAGCAAAATAAAGCTAAAAAATCAAGATTTAAAGCAAACAGAAAAGGCGCTTGACCTATCCCCTAAATATTTAATATCTGGGTGGCGCGAAGCGCCTTTAGCGTCTTTTTATCACTTGTTGTGACTTTTTTATAGTCATTTTGCTAGAATTGGCGAACAAGATTTTGATCAAAAAGACGTTATGTTGTGACTCAGCCCTGACTCAGAGCAACCGTTTTACCATGATTATGGAACAGATCTCCTCTACATTGTAGAGCTGAATACTAGTTTTAGTACTCAATTCTACAATGTAGAAAGGATTGCCCTTTTTGTTGTTTTTGTTTTTGTTTTTATTAAATGGTCAGGTCATTTAGTTTTTTGTAATCCAGTAAAACGGAAAGAGTTATGCACCAATTTAGATTAATACACAATTCTTTTAATTTGTCAGAGAACTTATTAACATACTAAGTATATCATATATAGAGGCTTTAGTCAACGCTAATTATAAGCTAATACTAGCACAAAAAACACCTATCAAAAATAAAGTTTGACAAAATGAGAAAAAATAAGCAAATCTTGTAAACAACTTATCCACACCGTAAAGACCTCGCAAAGCGAGGTCCACGGTGCAAGCAACTATATTTATTTAAAATAGGTTAAAAACAAAGCTTAATACCCTCTACTAGGTAATTCTGGTAAGAAAAAAGGTTAATAGACTGGATATTTCTATCCACAAGGTAGCCCTTAAGCTCCCCTTCTACCAACTGACTGGTCTGCCAACGAACAAAATCATTAATCTTCTTATCATCTTGTCCACATCCAGACCACAAATCGATCATTGAGCTGTCAGAAACAATGAGCTTCTCTATCATCCAAGCTTGATTACTCATATAATAAGCTCCACCAAGCCCAATACCATATAAATTATCAATCTGCCAATAATTCTGACCATTAAACTGGTGCTCAAACATCACCTGTTCTTCACCAGCTACTAATTCAGTATATAAAGTACCATCTACCAGTACCTTTTTTACCTCTACTAGTCCTAAATTCTGGGCTAACTCTAGTGCTCGAGACTGCCAATCAACATTTGAGACCAAAAGCCAAGCATCTTTCTCGGCAAAAAGTAATGAACCATTGAGAAGATATTGTTTTAACTCTTGATTACTTAAGTTGTGATAAGGTAAAGAATCAAAATGTGGCAAAATAATGTTGCTAGCAATAAATTTATCGAAGCCTTCTGTAGAACTAGCATTAAAACCCAAGGCCAAATCAAAGTTATTTGGTACCTTTGTACCGTTAGCCAAGCCGGCTGACATATTTTGACTACTAGAAGCATGTTTTGGTTGCCAAAGATCAATACTGCGGTCGCCAAAATTGATAAAAGTATCTCTAGTTGAAGCTAGTGGTAATATCAGACCAGACAAGGACTGTAAAAATTCTGGTGCCTTATCAATTTGCCAATATATATTGACTCCTTCGTTAGAATAATTCAGTGCCCAGCGGCTAAGTACAAAAGATGAGACATCTTGAGCCGTAGCTTCATCTGGACCAATAAATAAAATATTATTTATTGGCTTATAAAAGTATACCTCTGGATGACTAGTGGCTAATTCTACCAGATACTTATCACTTAGACCTGAAAAACGAAGCAAATAAGCGTCGCCCATACCTACTTCAGTCCTAAACCAAATCAACTCTTCTACTTTAGAAAAATTAGGTCCCATCATACCAGCCACCTCGTTTAAATGCTCCTGGGCTATTGATTGATCAAAGAGTTCATACTTATCTAGATCTTGATTAAAAGCGTTTTTATTGGCCCACTGGTAATAAAAAGTGGTATTAGCTGGTAAAAAATCATGGGCCGAGACATCTGGCTCAGTGGACCAAAAAGTAGAAAACAAAGCTAAAATAAATAGAACCAATGCTGCTGCTGCAACTTGAATCCACTTAAAGCTATAACGCTTCTTTTCTTTTTTTACTAGTGAAATAAAGTCCACGACTGTTATTTATTTTTTTCTAGAAAATCGTGATTTGTTTTGAGGTCTATCACTTTTATCGTGACTAGCGTCTCCGGGAATATAATCAGGTTTTGGTAACAACTCTTTTATAGAAAGACTAATACGTCCTCTTTCCTTATCAACTTCCATTACCTTTACTTTAACAGTATCACCAACATTAATTTTATCAGTAACTTTGGCGATTCTTTGGTGTGCAATTTGTGAAATGTGAACCATACCGTCTTTACCTGGCAAGAGTTCAACAATAGCTCCCAATTCAGAACCAGTGTCTCTGCCTTTGACTATTTGACTCACTTTACCTTCATAGACTTCGCCGACTTCTACTTCTTTGACAATATTTTCAATCCATTCTCTAGCTTTCTTAGCACCCTCACCTTCAACAGAGGTAATCATAACCAAGCCACTCTGTTCTATATCGATAGAGACATTACATTTTTCAATAATCTCGTTGATAATCTTACCACCACTACCAATAACATCTCTAATCTTATCAGGGTCGATCTGCATACTAGTGATTCTAGGAGCATATTGTGACAATTCAGGACGAGGCTCAGCAATAGCTTTTTGCATTACATCCAAAATCTTCATTCTACCTTCATGAGCCTTGGTCAATGTCTCTTTAACAACATCATAACCAATGCCACCAAGCTTGATATCAAGCTGGATAGCTGTAATACCGTCTTTGGTACCAGCTACCTTAAAATCCATATGACCAGAGTGGTCTTCAATTCCTTGAATATCGGTCAAAATTTGATACTTTTTCTTATCAAGGTCATCTACTACCAAACCCATAGCTAAACCAGCTACTGGAGCCAAAATAGGCACACCAGCGTCCATAAGTGAAAGGGTAGAACCGCAGATAGAAGCCTGAGAAGAAGAGCCATTTGAACCCATTACCTCAGACACTACCCTAATAGTGTAGGGAAATTGCTCAATATCTGGCAAAACTGGTATCAAGGCTTTTTCAGCTAAAGCACCATGACCAATTTCACGTCTACCTGGACCACGAAGTGGTTTGACTTCGCCCACACAATAACCAGGGAAGTTATAATGATGCATATACTTCTTAGTGCCATCCTCTTCCATGGTATCTAAAGTTTGTTCATCACCAGGAGAACCTAGAGTAACAACAGAAAGTACTTGGGTTTCACCACGAGAAAATAAACCACTCCCATGAGTACGTGGTAGTAATGCTACCTCGGCTGACAATTCTCTAATTTCATCAAATTTTCTGTTGTCAGGACGAATACCTTTTTCTAAAACTAGAGTCTTAAAAGATTTTTCTAGAGCTGTTTCAATCATAGCGATACCAAGTGATCTCATATCTTTGGAAACCTCATTGTCTTCCTTTAAGTTTTCACTTAATTCTTCCTTTAGAGCATCAATAGAAGTTTTCATTTTTGATTTATCAGGATCAAAGACTTTAGATAGATCTTGCTTAGCTAAGAATTCGCCAACTTTTCCCTTAACTTGCTCACGCAAAGTTTCTTTTTCTTCGTCAATTTTTGGTGTGGCCTTAGGTACGCCAACTTCTTTAATGATACCTTCGATAAAAGGCACAATCTTGGCAATATGTTTAGCGGCAAACTCAATTGCTTCATACATATCCTTATCACTGACCTGTTGGGCACCAGCTTCAATCATGATAGCCTCTGTTTCTGAACCAGCAACAAACAAATCAATGTCACTTTTTTGTTTAGCCTCAACAGTTGCATTTAACACCCATTCTCCACCAACACGTCCAACCTGTACTCCAGCCAAAGGGCCTCCCCAGTTTATCGGAGAAATACCCAAGGCCACTGAAGCTCCAATTATAGCTGGAAAATCAGGGTCATTTACACCATCGTAAGATAATACAGTAATAACCACCTGAACATCATTACGATCGCTTTCTTGAAATAAAGGCCTAATTGAACGATCAATTAAACGGCCTGTTAGTACCGCATCATCAGTGGCTCGCCCCTCACGTTTGATGAAACGAGAACCTTTGATCTTACCAGCGGCATAAAGCCTTTCTTCATAATCAACCATCAAAGGGAAATAATCTATCCCCTCACGAGGCTGACTAGAAGTAACAGCGGTTGCTAAAACCACTGTTTCACCATAAGTGACAGTACAAGCTCCATGAGCCTGCTTAGCAAATTTGCCCACTTCTATTTTGAGCTCCTTGCCAGCCACTTCTGTAGAAAATTGTTTGATAGACATTTTATCAACTCTCCTTACAACTGATATCGAGCTGATTGGCAAACCCTAGATTATTATAATTAACAACCTAATGCTTACCTATCAACCTTGAATCAGTATATTTAATTTTAAATTATCAAAATAATGCCCTGACAAGCAGGGCAAAATTTATTTACTCTTTATTTTTCTCTTCTACCCCTTCAACTTCATCAGTTGGAGTTGGTATTGGTGCCAAATCTATATCTTTTCTTTCCTTTTTTGTGATTTTTAAACTTAGGGTTTTAACTAACTTAAGGAATCTCTTTTCATCTTCTCTTTCTAAATAACGAAGTAATCTATGACGAAGAGATACCTTAGAAAGTAAGCCACGACGTGAAGAAACATCCTTCTTGTGCTCACGTAAATGCTTAGTTAACTCCTTCACTTCTTCGGTTAAAATAGCAATTTGAACTTCTGGAGATCCAGTGTCGTTTTTGTGAGTTTTAAACTTATCAATAAGTTTCTGCTTTTTTTTCTTGTCTAACATAAGTTTTCCTTGTCCACCTATATCCGAGTTTGGCCTCTATTAGACTAGTCAGGCTAGACCCAGAATTAGGTAAATTAATTGTTTAAATAACAGGCTTAGACTAACATTTTCATGAATAAAAGTCAAGATTAACCCCTTAAACTCCTTTTACCAAGGAGAAAATAAGGAATCCTTAAGTTTTGTGTCGTTTTATGTTAAAATATAGGTATGTACCCTGTTAGAAATTCACGGGGTTATACGGACGAGTAATGGATAGAATTTGTTTATAACTACTGAGTCTAGTATATAATACAAGTAGACATAAAAATAGTTTCTCCATGTTTAACAAAATAAATTTCTAACAGGGTGAAAATCAAAGAATATAAGCAATTCCTCCACTCCCTAGGGCTAAAACCCACCACCGTAAAGAACTATATTTGGAATATAGAGCAATTTTTGGCTTGGCTGGGCGAAAAAACAATGAATGAAGAAAACCTAAAAAAATATTTTGACTATTTACTCAAAAAATACCCCCGAGTAGCTACCATAAATTTACGTCTAAGCATCCTTAATAATTACCTCAAGTTTTTAAGTCAACGCTGGCACTATACCCTCTTATCCAATCAATCTGAATTACCAATAATACTAACACCAGAACAACTGCAAGAATTCTTGAATCAAACTGACAAAAACAAAACTTTAATTGGCCGTCGAGACAAAGCCCTTTTAGAATTGCTATATTCTACTGGATTAAAAGTTGGCAAAATCATAAAAATAAAAATCAATCAGGTTGATACCATAAAAAAACAAATTATTTTTAGCCCTAAGAACTACATTGACATCAAGGCTACAGCTTGGTTTTATCTAGAAAAATATCTAAATAAAAGAATTGACGACAACCCTTGGCTGTTTATCAACTTTGATCGAGCCCAAAAATCAGCCGATAGTCACCTATCAGTCAGATCAGTAGAGAGAACAATCGACCGCTACGCCAAAAAACTACAACCCGTCTTGAGAATCAACCCTCAAATACTTAGAAACACCCTAGCTCACAGCTTAAAACAAGAAGGTGCTCAAAAAGAACAGATTAAAAAAGCCCTACACTTTCAAACAAAGATTGGAGCAAATAATTACCTTAAAAGAGTCTAAATTGACAAGTAAATAAAACTGTCCTAACATTAGCAGACCGTTCATTTCACCCATCACTTTTGTGTTTGAGTACCTCTAGGAGGGAAAGCATGGCCCACTACGGCAAACCCGAAGACAGACCTTTCCGAGATCGCTCTCGCATGCGCCAGCGCAAGCGCCTTTGTCGCCAGATGAAGAAGCAGGCCGCTGTCGTCGACACCCACCCCCTACCCTGGCGCTGGGACCATGGCGTGCTCTACGATGCTCAGGGTGAAGAAATCACCCGTCAGTTTGCCGATGCCAAAGGCAAAGACGGTAACCCGGAGCCCAAGCCGCGCGAGCACAAGCACACCACGCCCACGGACAGGGACGACGACCGCTTCGACTTCGATCCGCCACGCGATCGCCGTCGCATGCCCTACGGCTACTAGACCAACACAAACCGTCACAAGGATGTGGCGGATTTTTTATAATCAAAAAAACCGCCCGGCATTCGCTAGACGATTTAAAACAAAATACTATTTTTTCAAATTAGCTATAAAGAAGCCCTCTAAAAATCCATAGGCTTTTTCTGAATGCTCTGTACCAGAGCCCATAGGCCTTGTTTTATACAACTCTGTAGCATTAATTCCACAGCCCTCTAAGATAGCATCTCCGCCACCATGCTTGCCACCAGCAATAAAACTAGTTACGTCATAAATTTTATCATCAATGAGCAGCCAACAATCTTCGGCATTATCATGCTTAGCAATCTCTGATAAATCATACTCTACTTGTTTAACCTCTCCTGGCTGAGAATTATCAATCTCTAGCTCCTCACCTGATACTTCACCAGGAATAATAACATCAACATTTTTTTCTTGCTCACTATTGCCTACTTCTTTTTTAAAACAACCTCCTAGCGACAAAACCACCGCCAGTAAAAATACTGAAATGTATATCTTCATAATTTTATTTTTAATTATTTATTTTCTTTTTCATAAAGGCCAATCAACTCTGCTTTAGCTATAACGTGATCATACATAGCCTTTCTCAGCTCTTCTATACCAGCTTCAGCTGGCAAACCAATTGCCCTATCCATAGCGTAAAGCTTAAAAAAATAACGATGCTGTCTGTCTGGTGGGCAAGGACCACCATAAGCTTTATTGCCACGAGTATTTTGACCAATGATACCAGATGGTACTGAATTTTCTCCAATACCCCTAGTCTCTGCTGGCATATTCCAAATCAACCAATGATGCCACAGGCCATCAGCCCTTATACTCTTGGGAACATCTGGATCATCCATAATCAAAACCAAGGTCATGGTTTTATTTGATATCTCACTAAACTCTAAGGGAGGATTTATATCCTCACCTTCACAGGTATATTTAGCTGGAATAAAGCCGTTGTGAGGAAACGCTGGA
>CALDOH010000131.1 GCA_937912185.1 uncultured bacterium
TGTCTCAACAGGGGACACTAGCAGTGTTTGAACCGCTCAATCAACTAACCGACAACTTGCTACATACCAGAAGTATAAATGTTTTTGATAGTCATTTAGTGCCAGTTACTTTTCTGCCAGGTATAGTTATCTTTGCCTTAGCGGGCAAAATTTTTGGTACAGCGGGGATTTTGTTTTTAACGCCACTTCTAGCTAGTCTGACTGTTTATATGGTATATCGTTTGAGCTACCATGTATTTAAAGATTTAAATTTAAGTTTAATTACCGCCTTGTTGCTATTGCCACTTGGGCCTTGGTTATATTTTGCCAATATTGTGATGTTACCTACTATTATGTTTATCTTCCTGGTGGTAGCCGGATTTTTGGGCCTGAGTGTTAGCCTACAAAGAAATCATTGGGCCTGGTGGCTAATATCATCAGCCTTGCTTTCCCTGGCGATTGTAGTTAGGCCAACTGAGATAGTTTGGTTGGGCATTATTAGCTTGATAGTTTTGTATTGGAATCGTAGTAAAATTGATTATAAAAAAATATTAGCCTGCCTGCTTGTTTTTGTAGTCATAGTTTTGACGGCTCTTTACTTGAATAAACTTATTTATGGTGCTTATTTGGCTAGTGGTTATTTCAATCTACAATCTGGTGAACAAGGGTTTTCTGGGCAAGGTACAAACTATTTTAAATTACTACTAGCACCATTTGGTTTTGATATCAAACAAATATTTTATAATTTCGGAAAGTATTTTATAAAATTAAATTGGTTTCCGTTTATCTTTGCCATTTTTGGTTTTGTTTTATTAGCCATTAAAAGGTTTAAAGAAAAAAAAGACACAGTTTGGTGTAAGTATCACAAGTTAAATTTTTTAATATTTGTTTTGATACTTATTTATTATGGCTCCTGGGATATTGCTGATCCCTTAGTAAAAAATTTAAATACAATCAGCATTTCTTATGTTAGGTATTTCTTGCCTCTTTATATTTTGATATTACCTTTGGCAGCATATACTATTTTATTTATAACAAAAAAGAATAAATTTATCAGTGGAGGATTAATATTAGCTTTAGCAATATTTTCTTGGCATCTAGCGTTTTATTCTCCCAATGATGGTTTGCTGGCTACCAAGTCCAATCTGGAGTCATACCGTTGGCAGTATCAGCAGGTACACAAGATAGTAGAGGACGATGCTATCATTATGACAGACAGAAGCGACAAAGTATTTTTTCCAGCATACCGGGTGATAGTTCCGCAAGGGGATTTGCCACTATGGTCTAGAGTGAGTAATATTATTGATACTCAGTCAATTTATTATTTTAGTAATAAGTCAGAAGAAGAAATTAATAAAATAAGGCCGGAAGCTAACTCAAACGGCATCGCTATACTTGATCCAATTGAGTTCGACGATGGTTTCAAATTATATAAAATAATTAGACTAAGCAGATAAATATATGGATTGTCTATTTTGTAAAATCATAGCCGGAGAAATTCCTAGCTACAAAGTCTATGAGGACGATAATACTTTTGCTTTTTTGGATATTAATCCAGTCAGCCAAGGACATACCCTGGTGATTCACAAGCAACACTTTAGCAACTTAGAAGAAGCATCTGAGGAACAGCTAGCCCAGACAATGGCTACTGTCAAAAAAATTGGTCAATCAATCAAGGATAATTTGGGCGCAGAGAGTTATAATCTAGTAGTAAACAATGACGAAGCCGCTGGTCAGATCATCTCTCATGCTCATTTTCATATCATCCCTAGAGAAAGGGGTGATGGTTTGCAGCCTTGGCCGCAGTCACCCTATGAAGAGGGTCAAGCAGAAGAAGTGGTATCTAAATTTAGAATTTTATAAATGAACCCCGTTAGAAATTCACGTGTTTTGGTTTATGTAATATAGTGAAAATAAAATCGGG
>CALDOH010000132.1 GCA_937912185.1 uncultured bacterium
CAATAGCTGTTGTCAGATAAATCAAATTGCGAACAGCATCAGACCAGAAAATCAAACTATCCAAACCAAAAATAATCAAGGTGGTAGCAAAGATTGTAAATAACTTAAGCGTAAATATTTGATTGAACCACTTAATACCACCCGCTTGATCCTTGGCCACCTCACGGATAAGCACTGGCGTCAGACCAACATCCATCAACACTGAAAACATAGTCGCAAAAGAAATAGCAAAAAAATACTGCCCCGTGCCCTCTACTCCTAGAGTTCTGGCCAAAATAGTAAAATAAATAAAAGAAAACAGCTTTTGTATAACCAAGGCTACCATAAAAGAAGAGGTATTGGCTGTGATTCTTTTAGCTGTTACCATTGGCTAATTATAGCAGATAGACTTGTAAAAATAAAGGTCTTTTAGTACAAAAAAATCCCCAAAAATGGGGATTTTCTAATATAATATTTTTAACGTTTGGACCATTGTGGAGCACGTCTAGCTTTGCGTAAACCTGGCTTCTTTCTTTCTTTGACTCGAGAATCTCTGGTAAGTAAACCTTCTTTTCTTAGAGTAGTTCTTAATTCTTCATTTTCTTTGAGTAATGCTTTGGCAATACCATGAGCTACTGCATCAACCTGACCTTTAGGGCCACCTCCATGAATTTTGATTGAAATAGACACATTATCTCTGCCAACAAGCTGAAGTGGTCGAACTACACTTTCTTGCCACTGAAAATAAGGAAAATATTCTTTATAATCTTTTTCGTTGACGATTATTTTAATACCCTTACTAGCTTCTTTCAAAATTCTGATTCTGGCAATAGCACATTTTCTCTTACCAACAGCTGGGGTGTATTTGTTACTTTCTTTTACTGGCATATTACTTCTTTATTCTCAATCTTTTAATCATGTGAGCTCTCAATCTATTCTTAGGGAGCATATTATTTACCATACTACGAAATAATTTACCTGGATCTTCTTCCATCCTTTTGGCAAGACTCTTTGTCTTGATACCACTAGGATAACCACTAAAGTTATGGTACATTTTTTGTTCTAGCTTTTTGCCAGAAAATTTTAACTTGTCTATATTTGCCACTTCCACAATATCACCAGCATCAATATTTGGCTGATAACTAGCTTTGTGCTTGCCTTGAAGAAGTACAGCAATTTCGCTGGCTAATCGTCCGGCAATCTTACCGGTAGCATCCATTTGGTGTGTCTGTCTTTCCATATCTATAATATCTAATTTATACTAATTCAATTTGAGCCATCTTAGCACCATCTCCCTGACGATTGCCAGAAATCTTGATGATGCGAGTATAACCACCTTTTCTTTCTTTGTACTTTGGTCCTATAACATCCAATAATTTCTGCACGGCTTTTTTATCATGAAGAACTTTGCCTAATAGTTGTTTATTGTGAACTGACTTTACCTTTGATCGGGTAATCAATTTTTCAATCAAGGGTCGAACAATCTTAGCCTTGGCTTCAGTAGTAACAATTTTTTCGTATAATACCAAAGAAGTAGCCATATTTTGTAGCATAGCTTGACGAGGTGCTTTGGTTCGGCCCAATGTTTTGGTAATATTTCTGTGTCTCATATGTTTATATCGAGTTTACAATATATTATTTTTCTTCTTCCTCTTTCTCTTCTTTTTCTTCTTTCTTAGTAGCTTTTTTCTTAGTAGCTTTTTTCTCTTCTTTTTCTTCTTTACCAATCAATAAAGCAAAATGATCTTCGAGGATAAAAGCAGCTTGAGAAATAGCTTCTTGAGCATCAATACTACCATCAGTCAACATTTCCATAGTCAATTTCTCATAATTGGTCATTTCACCAACACGAACGTGTTCGATATCAAAACCGACGTTGAGAACTGGTGAAAAACTAGCATCAATAGCAACGGTACCAATTTCTAATTTTTCTTTTTCTGGACGCTGTTCAACTGTAACATATCCTCTACCCTGTTCAACTGTAAGTTCCATGTTAAATTTAGCAGTTTTTTCAGTCATAGTAGCAATCAACAAATCTGTGTTGATAATTTCTACATCTGAATTTTTACTAATGTCAGCTGCAGTCACGGTTTTTTCACCCTTAGATTCTATGGTCAATTTTATTGGTTCCTGAGAATGTGATTTCAATCTAAGTTGCTTTAAATTAAGCATTATTTCTACCAGATCTTCTTTGACTCCATCAACAGAATCAAATTCATGTTGAGCACCTTCCAATTTGAAAGATGTCACAGCGGCTCCTGGTAAAGATGATAAAAGCACTCTACGTAGAGCGTTACCAATTGTTACACCATATCCTGGATAAAAAGGCTCAAATACCAATTGGTATTTATGGTCTTTTAAATCCTTGATAGATATTTTGTCTGGTAGTGTAATTTGATCCATAGTTTTTTTGGTAAATTTTTTATTTTATATTATCGAGAATAGAACTCAATAATCAAATGGACATCGATTTCTCTTGGTAATTCTTCTTTGTTTGGCAAAGAATTTACAGTAATAGCTAACTCCTTTTTGTCTAAAGATAACCAACCAACTGATTCAACCTTATCGATATTTTCTTTAACTTGTTTCCAATAACCCTTATCAGCTTTATTTTCCTTTACCTTGATAATTTGTCCAGGCTTTACTATGTATGAAGGAATGTCTGTCTTTGTACCATCGACCATAAAATGGCCATGAGTAACCAATTGACGAGCCATTCGTCTTGTTTCAGCCAAACCAGATCTAAAAACGATATTATCTAATCTAGATTCTAGTAAAGTAAGTAAGTTTTGGCCCAAATCGCCAGTCACCTTCTCTGCTTTTTGGAAAGTCAAATAAAATTGTTTTTCCAGCAAGCCATAAATGGCTTTGGCTTTTTGCTTTTCTAAAAGCTGTTTGCCATATTCAGATGTTTTAGCAAAGGTCTTTTTCTGACCATGCATACCAACCGGATAAGTGCGCCCACGATCAAGTGGAGACTTTTTAGTCTGAGCAACATTGATACCAAATCTACGAGTGGCTTTATGTTTTGGTGCTAAATTTCTTCCCATATCTTATATAAATATTAAACTCTTCTTGGTTTCTTTGATCGACAACCATTATGAGGAATAGGAGTAACATCTTTGATGGAAGTTACTGCAATTCCATTGCCATGAAGGGCACGAATAGCTGCTTCTCGACCAGCGCCAACTCCCTTAACGTAGACTTCAACTTCAGTTAAACCGAAATCTTTTACCTTTTCTGATACATTTCTGATAATAATACCAGCCGCATAAGGAGTAGCTTTCTTGGGACCTTTAAAACCATTGATACCAGCAGATGACCAGGCTAAAACATTTCCCTGAGGATCAGTAATAGTAACAATAGTATTATTATAAGTAGCCTGGATGTGAGCCTGGCCCTTTTTTACAACTTTTTTTACTTTCTTTTTAGATTTTACTTTTTTCATATTTTACGAATATTTCAAATTATGTCTTTTGCGCACCAGCGGTACTCTTGCCAGAACCCATAGTCAGACGTTTGTTTCCACGAACAGTTCTAGAATTTGTCTTAGTCCTTTGTCCACCAGATGGCAAACCTTTGACATGTCTACTACCACGGTATGATCTGATTTCTTTGAGTCTCTTAATATTAGCGGCCTTATCTCTCTTAAGCTCACCTTCAACTCTTAAATCTTTTTCAATTTTCTTTCTTAAGTTATTCAAATCCTCTTCTGACAAATCTTTTACTCGAGTATTAATATCAATCTTCAACTCTTTCAAAATCTTTTTGGACATAGTTACACCAATACCATAAATATAGGTAAGGGCTACCTCTGCTCTTTTGTCGTTAGGAATGTTTACACCTGAAATTCTTGCCATATTTTTTTACTTAACCTTGTCGTTGTTTATGTTTAGGATTTTTACAAATACAAATTACCCGATTCTTGCGTCGGATAATCTTACAATCTTTGCACATTTTTTTAACTGATGCTCTAACTTTCATATTATTTCCTGTATGTTATACGGCCTTTGGTCATATCGTAAGGACTCATTTCAATCGTTACTTTATCCCCAGGCAAAATTCTAATCTTATACATTCTCATCTTGCCTGATAAATGAGCAAGAATCTCATGCCCATTTTCTAAAACAACCTTAAAGCTTGCATTTGGTAATAGGTCTATCACTTGACCATCCATTTCTAGAAAGCCCTTTTTATTTACCTTTGACTCGTTTTCACTCATTTTGCTAATAAAAAAAGAAATTCACTATATAGATTCAAGGACTATATAAGAATTTTCCTTAAAAAATGCGAAAAATACTTAAACCTATATGATTTATTAACGCCCCTATATTATACAGATTTTTTTTCATTTGTCAATAATTATAAGGCAGATTGTGGAAAAAGTCTATTCTAAACCACTATTTGTACCTCTTCCTGCAGCTGAATGCCATATTTATCACGTATTTGCTGCTTTATAAAGCTAATCAACATTATCACTTGTTCAGCCGTTGCCTGCCCCTTATTGATAATATAATTAGCATGAATTTCAGATACTTGAGCATCGCCAATAGTGTACCCCTTAAGTCCAGCCCTATCTATCAAATACGCGGCTGGAATTTTTTTGAACTGTAAAAAATTATCTACTTCCACATGTTTATTTTTCAAAACTTCCAAATCATCTACTTCTTCAAACCTGATATTCTTAAAAATACAACCAGCCGATGGTTGGTTTGGCTGAGCCTCCTGTCTCTTGTCCAAACGTTCTTTGATTAAAGCACGAGATTTCTCTGTGTTGCCGTGCTCCAACTCTAGTTCAGCTTGTACAATGATCCAGTTATTTTCTTTAAAAATACTATGACGATAGGCAAAACCAGATTGATGGCCATACATTTCCCTAATTTCATTGCTCTCATCTAAATATTTTATCTTTTTTACCACGTCAGCCATACCTAAACCAAAGGTACCAGCGTTACCACGAATAGCTCCACCAACAGTCCCTGGTATGCCTGCGGCAAATTCCAAACCAGTTAAACTATGTTCTAGACTTGTATTTAACAAATAAGCTAGCTTGACTCCTGGACCTACTATCACCTTGGTATCAATAAATTCTAATTTATCTAGTTTCAATTTTATCACCAAGCCTTTATAGCCATCATCAGATATAAGTAAATTACTACCACCACCTAAAACCAAATACTGCTGCTTATTTTCTTTGGCCCAAAGTAAAGCTTCTTGAAGCTCCTCGGCACTAGTGGCTTCAACAAAATATTCAGCTGGTCCGCCGATCTTAAAGGTGGTGTGTTCTTTTAGTGGAATGTTTTTTTGTAAATTCATCCGGTTAGAAATTTATATTGTTAATTTTAGTGAAAATAATTTGTATAAATGCTTTATTTCTCCGTCCTGTAATCCCGTAAATTTCTAACGGGATTCATATTTATATTTATTTTAAATTTGTCATTTCGAGCGTAGCCGAGAAATCCCTCGGCCATAGCCCTACGGGCGAGGCTACTAGATCCCTCCACTTCGGTCGGGATGACAATATTTATTTTATTTTTCTATTACTATGAATTCCCCTTCTTCTAAAGCATACATTGGTAAATTTTTATCTCCATACTCTTTGAGCTCCTTATAAGCCCTGTCCCAATCAACTGGTCCTCTAGGGTCATCAATGCCATAATCTGATTTGTAATGAGGAATAAACTTAATTGGTAATATACCCAGGCCACCCATCAATTCCCGCCAATCACAGGTCCAAAATTCTTTGGCCAAAGCATTGGAAGATGCCGAGCTAGTAGAAACTACTTTGTCGTTCCAAATTTTTGGAATGTCAAATTGCTTTAACCAATATTGCACCAAATGATCATCACCACCAAAAATTATTATAGCGTCTGCTTTATCAACCTGTTCTACAAATTTATCAGGGATAGCTAAATCAAATATAGGTTCTACGTCCGCTGGAATCATCTCTTTAAAACCAGCAACTTTATTTTTAAAATCTTCTTCCCAATCTTCTCTTTTTTGAGCAAAAAAACAAAACAGAATATTTGGCTTGTCTCCCAAGCCCTTTAAGGTTTCCTCAATAGATTTTTTTGCTTCTTCAGGATTATTTTTTCCACCACCTGAGTTTACAATGTATTTTGTCATAACTTAATCAATCATCTCCCGAGCTAAATTATCTATATCCCCTGCTCCGATAAACAGTATCACTGAATTAACTGGATTGAGGTCTTTGATTATTTTTTTTATTGCTACAAAATCAGCAGCAAAATATTTTTTGCTGTGGTGCATCTTGTCTATAATATCCTGACCAGAAACCCTATCGCTTTGTTTGTCTTCACGACCTGAGACATGATAGACCTCAGAAATAATCACCTGATCAGCCAAATAAAATGCTTTGGCAAATTGATCAAGTAATGTCCTAGTCCGATTGTGGTGGTGGGGCTGGAAAACAGTGATTAATTTTTTGTCTGGATAAAAATCCTTGGCCGCTCGAAGAAGCTGGACAATAGAATCAGGGTGATGAGCATAATCAGAAATCACCAAATTGCTTTTCATTTTACCGACTAGCTCAAAACGACGCCAGGTACTTGGAAAATCATTTAGAGCGTTCCAAATCTGATGACGATTTACCTGTAGCTGATCACAAACAGCTATTGTAGCAATGGCGTTGTAGAGATTGAACAAACCTGGAACTTGAATACTAAAATTTACCATCACCTCTTGTTGGCGATAAGCATCAAAATGTTGCTGGCCTTTTTCTATCCTAACATTGTCAAAATAATAATCAGCTTGTTTGTCTTTGCCAAAATTTATCGTCTGACCAGCAAACTTGATATCTTGAGAATTTTTATCATCTATATTTTTAAACAAGAGTCCATCCTCGGGCAATTTATCAATAAACTTTTGAAAATGTTTTTTGATATCAGTCAAATCTTTGTAATAATCCAGATGATCTTCTGCTACATTGGTCAAAATTATTGTCTTCGGATCAATCTCCAACATATGTGCCTGCCACTCACAAGCTTCTACTACCAAAATATCTGATTTGCCTAAACGAAAATTAGAGCCCCACTCGGGCACCAGACTACCAACAATCACCGTTGGGTCCAGTCCAGCTTTTTCCAAGGCCAAACCAAGCATCGCCGTGGTGGTTGTCTTGCCATTGGTGCCGGTCACAGCAATAGTTTTGTATTGACGACTCAAACAACCCAAAAATTGAAAATAAGTTAAAGTTTTTATTTTAAGTTTTTTGGCTTCTAAAATTTCTTCATGATCATCTGGTAAAGCTGATGAATAGACAAATAAATCAATATCGCTAGTAATGTTTGAAGCTTTTTGTTTAAAGTTTATATTGACTCCTTTTTCTTCTAGGCGTCTAGTCACTTCGGACTTGCTCAAATCAGAACCTAAAACTTTTTTATCTAAATCGAGAAAATAATAAGCAATGGCTGATAGACCAATACCGCCTACTCCAGCCAAATATACTTTATTTATTTTTTCTATATTTAGTTTAGTCATTTATTTGATTATGTCACTCTGGAGCGTAGCGATAGAGTCTACGTTAATTATTTTAATAGATTCTATCGGTCGTTTACACTCCCTCCAGAATGACTAAGAATTTATTATCTTGTCTATTAATATAATATAATCATTAAGTGCGTTTTTAGGAAAGAGTTTGTATAGATTATTACCCAAACCTTGACGTAAGTCTTTATTGCTAATCAATTTTTCTAAATATCGTTCCATGATTTGGTCTGAATCCTGTTTGACCATGACCGCAGCGTTATGTTTAGCAAAAAAGCCAGCGTTTATCTCTTGATGACTATCAGGAATTGGAATTAGCACCAAGGCTTTTTTCAGACTAGCCGCCTCGGTAATCAATGACATGCCTGAGCGAGAAATAATAATATCAGCCTGGGACAATAAATTTAGCATGCCAGAAGATATAAATTTGTAGGGAAAATAATTTTCGTATTCTAGTTTTTGATCCCAATTACTATTTCCCAAAACATGATGAACTTCGTAACGCTCCAAAAGCAACGGTACAAACTTGGCCATAAAACTATTCATTGATCTGGCGCCCTTACCACCACCAGTGATAACAACAATCGGCTTGTACCTTGTATCGTCTTTTATAGTTCTAACTGGATTGCCAGTAACAATTACTTTTTTGTGATCAAAATCCTTTATCTGATCTTCAAAGGTAACGGTAATTCTTTTGGCAAAAGGAGCCATTAGTTTATTGGCTAAGCCAACTTGAATATCTTGCTGATGCACTACTACCGGAACTCTAAGTAACCAGGCAGCCCAGACTACTGGCACAGCCACAAAACTTCCGGCTGTCAAAACTAAATCAGGTCTATGCTTAAGTAAAATTTTTATACTTTGCCAAAAAGCTAAAATTATTTTGAAGAAATCAACAAAATTTTGCCAAGAAATATAACGACGCAATTTACCAGAAGAAATTTTGATAAAGGGCATTTCTTTTTTCTCTATCAATTTTCTTTCTGGGCCTGTTTTTGAACCAATAAAAATATAATCGGCCTGGTACCTATCAGCCACAGCCAAAAGTGGACTAACAGAACCCAGGGTTCCGCCACCAGCTAAAATAATTTTTGGTTTTTTGTTTTTCATATCAACGCTCAGTTGTGAATTTTGAAATATTAGCCAATATTCCCATAGCAATCAAGGTGACGACTAAATTGGTGCCACCTAGCGATATAAAAGGTAATGGCACACCGGTCAAGGGCATCAGCTTGATCATACCAGCGATATTAACAAAAATCTGTAAAGATATCCAGGTGGTAATCCCTAGAGCTACTAGTTTGGCAAAATTGTCT
>CALDOH010000133.1 GCA_937912185.1 uncultured bacterium
AAAAGTCACTCCTGGTGTTTGATAATAAGCACCACAAGTATCACATCTATTTATATTATAACCATAGGCGTTTACACCGCAGGACTTATTTTTTACTGTAATATTCTCAACTTCTTCTAAATCACAGCTCGTACAATCCCAGCCAGCTACTACTTCTTGTAGCTCACCCATTTCTCTTTCTTCACAAGTACCAGAACAAGTATAAATACCATCGGTACAATTTATATAGTTTGCTTCACTACAAGTACTCATATTACGACAATACTCCCCTGCGTTACAATTGTCATTATTAGTACAGGTTGTATTTGGATTGTCACTACAAACACCATTATAATATGCATAATCCAGACAATTATCACATTTGTCCTGATAATTTCTCAACTCACAAACATCTGATGTTGGTGGATCACCAACATCAGGACAATTAAGTAAATCTGTACAACTAGGTAGTGGATTTCCTTCGGCATCGAGACCACAATCACAAGTAGCGTAACCAACGTCACAAGTGTAGTAAGGATCACGATAACAATTGAAACATCCTTCCAAGCCATCCTGAGTGCTCGTAGCTGAGCCTGAAACACTATCCTCTATTGGAAAACGAAGCTCATGAGAGCCTGTGCCCAAACCCTCAAAAGATAAGATACTAGCATAACTGGCTTCACTTAAATTATTCCTAGGCTCTGTTGCTACCGGATTACCATCATAGACTGGAACACCAGCAACCGGTGCCAAAGTACCACCTGGATCAGACCAACAAATCCAGCCCAAAGGAGTCGAACCACTCAAAATAGTACCTGAATATCCGCAGCCTTTGATATAATCATTTTGCACATACAGCCCCCAATTACCCGCTACACCACTACAGGCATCATCCATAACCCCGTCTCCATCTACATCATTTTTGCAATTCAGACTAATCCAGCCAGTTAGTTCTGACCAGGCCCAACCGCCTATCTTTACATTTTCTCGAGGAGGATTAGCAGCTGGGATATCTGCTCTAGTCTCAACTGCCTGATACCAAGCCCAGGCTACCAAAACAAAAACTGCCAAAACAGCAATTCGACTATAAAAATGGAAATGAAAATAATTTTTCATCAATATATTAGAGACTAAAAATTTAAATTAAAATTACAAACTACAACGGAACTGACTCTACATAATCCTCAAATCTCCAGTGTCCACCGCCACCGCCACTATAATCATAATCACAGATAAAAAGTTGATTGGTGGAATCGACATAGATCATGCGACCAGTTTCACTGTCACTATCACAATCACTAGCCGCCGGCTCAGTATTTACAACATTGATCTGAAGCCAGCCTGTTTGTGCGCCATTGTTTGTTATCCTTAAAGTTCCCTCAAAATAACCAGCATAGGCTCCTGATCCTTGGTCACCATAAACACCATAACCATTGGCAAGCGTTGCTTCACCCTTTACACCAGCATAACCCTGACCCATGACACCAATACCACCAGAAACAGAATTTTCACCAAAAACACCATAATAAGTAGCATTTCCGGATTCTCCATGGATAGCGTGAGCACCATCACCCTCTACATCTAAAGTTGCGCTAGGAGATGTTTTGTTGATACCCACTTTTCCGTCTGAAGTAAATACTACTCTATTACTACTATTCCAAAAAAATAAATCCGCAGTATCTTTATCTTGATAAATACCCCAATGAGTCAAAAGTGCTCCACTCTGGATATCAATCTCAGCGTTAACCCCTTCACCAAATACGTGTAAATTTTTATTTGGATTTTCTGTACCAATACCAACGTAGCCAGAATTTTTAAAAGTAACTTGAGTGGTTGCCGCATCTGGCTCAAATTTTATATCACCAGCAGAGCGGATATACAAAGGACTCTTGTCTGAATGTAATATTTCGTTGCCATCAAACTTCAAATTATAAGTACCATCATAAATATGCAGCTTATAATCTGGTGCCGTCAAGCCAATGCCAACATTGCCTGAAAGTCGATAAACATTGCTTTTATTTTCAGTCCAATCAGTATCGTCAGGTATGCCTGCTTCCAACTCCGCCCAATCACGACAATCTCCATCAAAACACAATTCATTAGAGTTTAAAATTGTAACATTACCATTAAAAGAAGCACCCTTGGTTGTGATTCCTACTGGACCAGCTGGATTGATAGAAAAAGTAGCATCTGTAAGTGGATCTGTTATGGTATAGCCCCTTAAATCCAGTCCCTCGCTCATTGGTGTCACTACTATATGACCAGCTAAAGCAGCACCACCAGGCGCTGCTGATGGCGGCGACCATTGTGCCAAAACGTGCCGATCAATCAATAACAAGCTCAACACTGAGACAATGATGATCAGTACTGATAAATGCCAATTGTTTAATCTTTTAAACATATGCTTTTATTAATTTTTATGATTTAAAATATGATTTATTAATATCTTGTACAGACACCATTACCAACAAATGTATGATTATATTCTACAAGATCTCTAATTTCACCCGTGTTTACTCCCTGAATACAATCATCATCTGGAACGTCACCACCTTCTGGTACCTCATCATGCTTATCAACACAATCCCAAGAAGTTAATACAAAATCGCTAGACAAACAACTAACCGAACAAGAGGCTGGAATTTCACCACTAAGCCTCCTCACAGAACAACTAATATTGTAAGAATCTAATACGTTACCTGGCCAATCACTAATACAATCACCATTTAAACAAATTTCGCCGCCTTCTACATCCAAAAGCCCCAAAGGATTGGTAGTACCAATACCTACATTGCCATTGGCAGCAAAGGTGACTCGATTATCTACATTCCAAAAATTGAGTGCACCATTGCTATCTTCTTGATAAATACCCCAATAATTATTGGCATTACTTTGAATATCAATCTCTGCATTTTCTCCAGAATGAGACAGAATGTGCAATTGTCTATTTGGAGCACTGGTACCAATACCAAAATAATTATGTGTATAAACTTGAGCACTAGCATATAACTCTAGATCATTGTTGTAAGCCCAGACCTTATTGGCTAATAGTTTTAAGCCAGTATTACCAGATCCATTTATAAAAAGCGGGATACCACCGTGTGGTGCTCCTTTGACTCCAACTTCACCATCTTTATTAATAGCAAATAATTTAGTACCATTTGTATTGTAAACCTGAAACATATCTTCACCATCTGGACCACCCTGTATTCTAAGTTTAGCATCAATATTTGTTTCAGATGGGACGCCAATACCTACACCTCTGTAGTTGGTCTTTGTTGAAACGTAGTCTCTTTGCAGGGTCATAATAGGACGATCAGTGTTTCTACCCCAAAATTCTAACCAATTAGCATAACCATCATTTATGCCCGGATTGTTACCATTATATCTAATGGCAATATCAGCATCTAGACTATTTGGTGGATTATCATATTCTTGAAATACAATATTCATCTCTCCTTGGTCGTTGCGTAACCTTAGATTTGAACTATTAGCCAAAGCCCCCCTGATTTCAAGAGCGGCGTTAGGACTATCGGTACCTATACCTACTTTACCAGAATTATAGTAAATATTTGATCCGTTTTGACTCCATAATCCTCCTCCAGCAACACTTGGCCAAGTATCAATACAACTACCATCTAAACAAAGATTACCTGTAAAATAACCATCAACCGTATTGATGCTATCGGCATCTAGAGAAAAACTAGAGTTTGTACCTGGATCAACTAAGCTATGACCACCAAGATTTAGGTCTTCAGCTAAAGGATTTACCACTATTCTAAATACACCCGTTTCTCCTGGTAAGCCAATTGGGTCGCTCCATTGCGCCAAAACTTGCTGCTGGACCAATACCAAACTTAACACCGAAGCTATAATTACTAAAATTGATAAATGGAAATTATTTATCCTTTTAAGCATAACTTTTCATTAATTTTTATTTGTCATAATTATACCATAAAAGCATACTTTGCAACAAACAAAAAAACTACCCCTAATGGGGTAGTTTTTATAACATCAGATTAAGGATTACCACTAAGATAGAGATATCTCCAATTGGGCGTACCAGCGTTCTGCCCGCAAATAAAAATCTTATTATAATCATTTGACCAAAACATTCTGCCCTGCTCTGCTTCCTCATCGCAATCACTATCTATAGGATAGCCATTCTTTAAATCAAGTTGAATATAGTTGTAAGTAGTGTCTTTATTACTAGTAACACCTAAGTTTCCATCATGAACTTCTACATCACCATCAAAATAACCCGCATAAGCACCAGTACTCTGTCCACCATAGACACCAATAGAGCCGGCAGATTTTGCTAAACCAAGCACACCAGCTGTCAAATCAATTCCTACAAAACCACTATTTCCATGAATACCCAAGGCGCCAAGTGCTCTACTTGTACCAGGATACCCATTTGTATTAAGACCTATCACCGCAAAACCAGCCGTAGCATCAGTGACCTGACTGAAGATGCCTAGACCAGCAGAATCATGCTCAAGAACATTAAGTTTGCCAAAAGATGGTTTATTACCAATACCTACGTCTCCACCATCGGTGACAGTGAATACTTCTGTACCATTATCATAGAGCTGTAAAATATCTTCCGTATTATAGTTTTGTACTCTAAGAGTAGTGTCAATTTGTTCACCTGCAGCAACACCAATGCCAACTCCCTGATATTGACCCTCATCTGGCTGGTAATCTCTTTGCATGGTCATAACAGGCCTACCATTACCAGTAGGATACCTGCCCCAAAATTGTAACCAATTATCATAGTCACCAGGATTCCGACCGCTCCATTTTATACTAAAATCATCTGTAGTACCTGTGTACCCTCTAAAGGCGATCATACTATCTTGACCAGTATCATTTATCAACCTCAAGTCCACTGAATCAGCTGGTTCATCTCCCCTTATTTCAAGGTAGCCAACTGGATTAGTAACACCGATGCCAACGCGTCCATTTGATTTTAGGGTCATTATATTTTTGTTGCCGTTGGCTCTAAAAAGTAGCTCATCACCAGTACCAGAGGCAGTATCACCCATACCCATAAACCAACGCTCACCTCCATCTCTAGCTAATCTAGTACCAGTCCACAAATCAGCATCAGTATTATCTATATTGACTATAGAGGTATTATTATTATCAGTTATATGTAATGGATAATCAGGAATGATATCGTTGATACCAACGTTTCCGTTGGTAGATTCTATAAAAACTCTTGGTATAGATCCAGCTTCAAGTCTAAGGTCGCCACCTGATTTTATATTAAGCTCACTACTATCAGGATGGTAAATCTGGTTTCCTTGAAATTTTAAGTTTCCCCCGCCATCCTTCAAATGAAGCAAGAAGGCTGGGTTGTTAGTACCAATACCAACTTGACCAGTAGTGTAGTAGATGTCATTACTATCGACAGTACTAGTACTCCATAGCGATGTCATACCTCCACTACCACCGCCAGTTGGCCAGGCTACATTACAATCTCCAGCAATACAAAGCTCATCAAAATCAGCCTTGCTGGCTTGGATATCAATAGCAGCGGATGGATTGATAGAAAAATTTGCATCAACTGTTGGATCAACAATAGCGTTACCGCCCATATCTAGACTCTCTCCCATTGGAGTGACCACGATACGTTCTAGATTGGTACCACCAGGAGTATCAGTTGGCGGTGTCCATTGAGCCAATACTTGTTGTTGAAATAACAAAACACTCAACACCGAGATAACTGCTACTAACATTGTCCAGTGCCAAGTTTCAATTTTTTCCCACATATTTTTGTTTATTAGAATTTTTTTAATATATCTAAACGTATATTTTAACGACTATATTATACCACATTTTTATCCTCATGCCTACATTTGCTAAATACAAAGCTATTTAGTACAATTATATTGACTATAGTAGTCATATCTAAAACATTAAACTTAAAAAAGATGAACATTGTTTTTATTGTAATATTAGCCCTAGTGGTTATAGTTGCTCTATGGCTAGTCGGTGTCTACAATGGACTAATCAAACTTCGAAATAGAGTCAAAGAAGCTTGGTCTGATATAGACGTACAACTAAAAAGACGTTATGACTTGATCCCAAACTTGATGGAAACAGTCAAGGGATACATGAAGCATGAGGAAGGTGTATTGGTAAAGGTAACCGAAGCTAGAGCCAAAGCTATGCAAGCTAAAGGCGCTGAAGAAAAAGGTAAGGCAGAAAATATGCTGTCTGATACTCTAAAAAGTTTATTTGCTGTCAGTGAATCTTACCCAGAGCTAAAGGCATCACAAAATTTCCTCCAACTACAGGATGAAATATCTGATACTGAAAACAAAATACAGGCTTCTCGAAGATTTTATAACGGACAAGTCAGAGATTTTAATACCAAGATTCAGATATTCCCCAACAATCTAGTAGCGGGCATGCTAAAATTTACCGCTGAACAATTCTTTGCTATAGAAGACGACAAAGAAAAAGAAAACCCTCAAGTCAAATTTTAATTTTACCCCCTCTCTTTCTCCCCCTAAGCTAGGGGGAGATGTTCGCAAGAACTGAGGGGGTTTTATTATTGACAAAACAAGGGCATTGTTGTTATATTAAGTTGACAATATTTAACTATGTACAAACAAATAGACAGTAACAAAAGAAAGAGCTTTCTCCTGATGCTTGGCTTTATTTTGGTGATAGTTGGCCTAGGCTGGGTCTGGGGATACTACTATGGTGAAGGTGGTTATTTTATCACAATACTCGCTGCTATTTTTGCTATGTTGATGACCTCAGTTAGCTTTTTTGCTGGCGATAAGATCGCCCTAGCTCAATCTGGTGCCCACGAAATCAAACAAGGAGACAATCCTTATGTTTGGCGAATGGTAGAAAACCTCAGTATTACCGCTGGCATCACTATGCCAAAAATACATATTATCGACGACCCAGCCATGAACGCCTTTGCCACTGGCCGTGATCCCCAACACTCCTCTATCGCCCTAACTACTGGGATCATCAATGGACTAGAAAATGAAGAGTTAGAAGGCGTAATTGCCCATGAACTATCACATGTCAAAAATTATGATATCAGAATAATGATGGTCGTGATCGTCTGCGTTGGCATCATCACCCTGATGGCTGACTGGCTACTAAGAAGCTTTATCTGGGGTGGTCGCGGCAGCAAAGACAACAACAAACAAGGAAATGGTATAGTTATGATAATTGGCCTAGTCCTGGCTATTTTGTCACCACTTTTTGCCAAGCTCATTCAGATGGCGGTTTCTAGAAAACGAGAATTTTTGGCCGATGCTTCTGGAGCATTACTCACTCGCTACCCAGAGGGGCTAGCTCGAGCTCTAGAAAAAATCTCTTACCAAAATCAGCCACTACGTCGAGCCAACAAAGCCACAGCTCATCTATACATAAGTAGTCCATTTAAGGGCAAAAAAGTTTCCAAATTTTTCTCTACTCACCCACCAATTGAAGAAAGAATTTCAGCTTTAAGAAGTATGTAATATGATAAATAAACCACAAAATATATTAAATAAGTTTACCTATAATTTCAAAAAGGTATTGATAAATGCCCAAAATTTGGCCTACGCCAAAAAACACGACTTTATCGAGCCAGAAGACTTGTTTTTTTCACTTTTACAAACCAGAGGCTCACTAGGATCTGATATTTTAATCAAACAAAAGATTGATCCAAATTTTATAAATGCTATTAAACTGACAAGTAGCCCTAGGCCAACTTTGGTTGATCTAGAAAGCATGCCTCAGCCCTCTCCTATATCTCAGCAGATTATTGAAAAAGCGGTAGTCACTGCCTATAAACATCAGCATAAATACATTGGCACCGAGCACCTGCTCTGGGGACTCGCCCAAAGTGAAGACAATAAAATAAAACAAGCTATAGAAAAATCTAAAGTAAACATTTCTAATTTACAACAACACCTAAGCTTGATACTAAAAAGTACCTCTAAATTTGGCGATCTAGCCAAAGATGAAGAGGTCAAGGAAATAGATGAATTCCTAGAAGACAATATTACTGAAACTGGTACCCTGGACAATTATACTGTCAATTTGACTAGCCATGAAATACAAAAGGATATTGATCCAGTCATTGGTCGAGTCAAAGAAATTGATCGCTTAATTGAAATACTTTCCCGTCGTACCAAAAACAACCCTGTACTTCTGGGTGACGCTGGTGTGGGTAAAACAGCTATCGTTGAAGGCCTGGCCAAACGTATCACTGAAAATAAAGTCCCAGCAGTGTTGTTTAATAAAACCATCTTGAATCTGGATATCTCCAGCCTACTAGCTGGTACTATGTATCGTGGTGAATTTGAAAGTCGCCTCAAACAAGTAATCAATGAAATAAAAAATAATAAAAATATTATATTATTTATCGATGAGC
>CALDOH010000134.1 GCA_937912185.1 uncultured bacterium
TGAAACAGAAACAAAAACAGAAACAAAAAAGATTGTTGAAAAAATAAAAAATTTTATTAGTAAGTTAGATTACTTTGTTTTACTATGAGAAAGTGCTTTCTCCTTTTTTTTATACTGTTCTGTACACTTATCACAGTATTTCAATTGGCTAATTTTCTGAGCACTTTGGGTAACCTCAAATAATTCGTGAGATTCTTTCCCACAATTTTGGCAATATCTAGACTCGCCAGTAATAAACTTATCTCCCTTATCTTTTTTAATATTATTCATTTAATCTATTAAATATTACACTTTAACAAGTGGGCTAATAATAACACAAGAACCTATAAATGTCAATAAAGAAAGTGCAAAAAAACTGCTACTCAAAGCAGTCTCTAGCTTAAAAATCTGGCGGGATCGAAGGGACTCGAACCCTCGACCCCGTAAACTCGCTTTGCTCGCACGGGGCATACCTTCTGCCAAACAAATAAAAAAAGCTTTGTATTTGTGTGGCGGGATCGAAGGGACTCGAACCCTCGACCTTCTGCGTGACAGGCAGACGTTCTAACCAACTGAACTACGACCCCAGCACACAAATACAAAGCGCATTAAATAGGTCATGCCTGCGCTGCGTCCCATTTTACGGGATGACAAGCAGACGTTCTAAGCAACTGAACTACGACCCCTAGTTTTTAAAACAAAACTATAATACACTATTTCTTTGATTTTGGCAAGGGCTTTAGATAAAAACTAAATATATAAATTAATACAGCCGCCACTACCAAAAGGCTAATAAATTGTGGCATACGCAGACCAAGAACTATTGGCGTAACATCTATCCGGACAAATTCCATGAAAAATCTAATCACAGCATATGACAAAAAATAAATCATCGCCACCAAGCCAGCTTTTAGCTTACCTCTCCTGAGCAAAAGATATAACAATACAAATAAAGCTAAATTCAAAATTGATTCATAAAAAAAAGTAGGATGAAAATGTGTTTGCTTAAAATAAGGAAACTCTCGGTTAACGAAATCGATTGGTATTCCCCATTCAACTGGCTTACCAAATAATTCTTGATTAAAATAATTTCCCCAACGACCAATTGCCTGACCTAGAGCTAATCCTGGCACAATGGCATCAGCTAGTTGCCAAAAACTTACTCTATGTTTCCTGGCCCAAACAATAACTGTAATTAGCCCAAATAAAACACCACCCTGAATAGACAACCCCCCATTCCAGACCTGAACTATCTCCGCTGGATACTGGATATAATATGGTAAATTAAAAAATACCACATGACCAAAACGAGCACCGATTAAACTCAAGATAACAACATAAAAAACCAAATCTTCTACCTGATGTTTGCTCAAGATAGATTTCTTGATCAAATGTTTAGCAATAATCAAGGCCGCAGAGATAATAGCCAAAACCAAAATTAGTCCATACCAACGAACTGAAATCGGTCCCAGCGAAAATATTACTGGCTGAGGTATATAAGTTTGCCAAAAAAACTCCATTTTATTATTTATTATTATTTAATCGCTACTGCTAAAATTTGCTCCCAAGTACTGTAAGGAATAAGGCCTGGTATCAAGGCACCATTTACCACATAACTCGGAGTACCTGACACACCAAGCTGCTTTCCTTCGGCAATGTCTTGCCTGATTTCATAAATATATTTTTTATTATCTAGACAAACATTGAATTGATCTTCTTTAAGACCAATATCTACTGCCCAGCCTTTAAAGTTTGACACTGAAAACTCATCTTGATGAGCATATAAGATATCCCTATATTCCCAATAACTATCCTGTTCTTCAGCACAAGCCGCCGCCAAATGAGCCCCTAAAGCATTAGCATGAGTACCCTCTAGAGGATAATCCTTGGCAACAAACAAGACTATACTACCATACTTTGACATAAACTGCTTGATATCAGCCTGAGATTCCTTGCAATAAGGGCAAGTAAATGATTCATAAGCTACTATAAACAAAGCTGGCTGCTCACTACCAATCCAAGGATCATTGTCTCTCATAAGTTCCGCAGCAATCCTCTGACTTTCACCATATTGTTCTGGAGACACCCATAAGCCGGTGGTGCTATCATAAACAAAGCCTTTGGATATATAGGTAATATTATCTACTATCATATAACCAAAATAGGCTAAAAATATAACTCCAAATACTGCCAGTATCAAAAAACCTTTACCCCACCAACGTTTGTGCCAGGGTACAAAATAACTTTTGGCTACAGCCTCGGCCAATCTTTTTTTGATGTTTTTATCAATCGGCATTTTATTTTTTTATTTGTTTAAATTTTCTATAAAGTTACCTACGGTCAACAACTTTTCTTCTGCATATGCATCAGCTAAAAGCTGAAGTCCAATTGGTAGATTATTTTTATCTTTGCCTATAGGTAAAGATAAACCGCAAATACCACCGATATTAGCACTAACTGTAAATACATCTGATAAATACATAGACAGTGGATCTTGTGATTTTTCACCTAATTTGAAAGCTGTACTTGGTGTGACTGGAGTGAGTAAAACATCAACCTGAGAAAACACTTTGGCAAAATCTTGCTTGATCAATGTCCTGACACGTTGAGCTTGTTTGTAATAAGCATCATAGTAACCAGCAGAAAGGATATAAGTGCCCAACATAATTCTACGCTTGCTCTCAGGACTAAAACCAATACTGCGAACCTCTTTGTACCACTCATCCAAAGAAATGTCTTTTTTTTCTAGACAAAGACCACCATAACGCAAACTGTCATAACGAGCTAAGTTGGAACTAACCTCAGCTGGCATCAATAAATAGTAGGCAGCCAAAGCATAGTCAGTATAGGGCAAGGAGACCTCAACAATTTTTAAACCAGCTTTTTCCAACAATCTTATCTGTCCTTCAATTGCTGTCTTTATTTCTGGATCAATACCACCACTAAAATATTCTTTTGGTATACCGATTGTCAATTTTTTAGCATCCTGATCCAAAGCTGCTAAATAATCACCCACTTTAGCTTTAGAGGAAGTGGCATCATTCTTATCAAAACCAGCAATAGCTGAGATTAAGTGTGCTATATCTCGCACTGTATTTGCCATCGGCCCTATTTGATCAAGTGATGAGGCCATGGCCATAGAGCCATAACGTGATACCCGACCATAACTAGGCTTGAGGCCAACTATACCGCAAAAAGCGGCTGGTTGACGAATAGAACCACCAGTGTCAGTACCAAGCGCTATTGGGGCCAAATCTGCTGCTATAGCGGCTGCTGAGCCCCCAGAAGAGCCCCCAGGAACCCTTTCCTTATCATGAGGATTGAGTACTGGCCCAAAGTAAGAATTTTCATTGGAAGACCCCATGGCAAACTCATCGCAATTGGTTTTGCCCAAGATGACCATTCCAGCCTGCTTTAACTTTTGTATAACCGTAGCATCATAAGTAGCTACATAATTTTCCAAAATTTTTGAACCAGCCGTAGCCTTTAAATCTTTTACAACAATAATATCTTTTACCGCCAGCGGAATACCAGTCAGTGGAGTACCTTGGCCAGCCTTGATCTGCTTATCAGCCTGTTTAGCCTCAGCTAAGGCCTGCTCATTTATAGAAATAAAAGCATTGTGCTTATCAATCTTGATATTATTCAAATAAGCCTGCGTTAATTCTTCGCTAGAAAAATTTCCAGTCTTAAAACCAGTCTGTATTTGATCGATATTTAATTTTTTCAAATCTGAAATTGCCATAATTTAATTGTCAAAAACATTTGGTGCTACCATGTAACTATCTTCCATCTGGCAAGCTTGTTTAATAATTTCTGGCTGGGATAGGGTAGCCTTATCTGGTCGTGGACCCAACTTACTATCCTCTGCCCCACTTAAACTTTCTTTTATCTTCTCCAAGTCTAGTTCGTTTATTTTATCAACATAAGTCAAAACTTCCTTCATTTGCTTTTGATAAAGGTCTATCTCCTCGTCGGATAATTTTAATTTGGCTAAGTCAGCCAATTTTTCCACTTCTTCTCTACTTAATTTCATAGGGTTATTTTAACCAAAATATCGATATAGAGCAAACTATTTTACTAATTTTAAAAACTCATCTTCACTAATAATCTTTATACTTTTATACTCCTGGGCCTTGGCCAATTTTGAACCCGGCTTATCACCAATCACCAAGTAATCTAGCTTTGAGCTGACCGAAGAAACTATCTTACCAGAAATACCCCTAACCATTGCTTTGGCCTGATCTCTAGCTATATTCAAAGAGCCAGTGAACAAAAAGGTCTTACCAGCTAATTTGGTACTAGTTTTAATCGGACTTTTGATAACAATACCTTGGGCCAATAAGTCATCAAGAAGCTTATCATTTTCTCTAAACCAAGAGATTATCGACTTGGTCACTTCAGGACCAATATCCATCAAATCTTCCAATTCAGCCTGTTTGGCTCGGCGTAATTTTTCCAAGCTAACATAGTGATCAGCCAACAAAATTGAAGTTTCTTCACCCACATGCCTAATGCCGAGAGCATATATAAAATTACTAAAATTTATAGTTTTGCTACTGGCAATTGACCCTAAGAGTTTATTGGTCTTTTTTTCAGCAAATCCTTCAAGTGGCTCTAAGTCGCCAGACTTTAATCTAAAAATATCAACCGGTAGCACCACTACACCCTTATCCATCAATTGAGCTACGATACTATCTCCTAAACCATCAATATTAAAACCTTTCTTTGAAACAAAATGTATTAAGCCTTCAATATTTTTGGCATAACAATTTTTATTGCTACAATAATGTGCCACTTCGTTGGATTTTTTCACTACCTCACTAGCACAAGCCGGACATTTTTTGGGAAAATTATATTTTTTTTCTGACCCAGATCTTAGCTTTATCAAAACTTTGACAATGTCTGGTATAATGTCGCCTGCTTTTTGCACAATCACTGTATCGCCTATACGTACTCCCAAACGGTCAATCTCGTCTTGATTGTGTAAGGTCGCTCGAGAAACAGTACTACCAGCTACTGCTACTGGCTCTAGTATTGCCACTGGTGTCAAAGCACCAGTCCGACCAACCTGAACTTCAATATCCAAAACTTTAGTAGTTACCTGTTCGGCCGGAAACTTATAAGCAATCATCCAACGCTCTGCCTTGCCAATGTGTCCCAAAGATTTTTCCTGAGCAACATCATCTACTACAACCACTGCCCCATCTGTCCAATATGGTAATTCTTTTCTTTTATCTACCCACCTTTGGAGATACTTATCTACCTGTTTCAAATCAACACAGGGTTGATTGTTGGGGTTGGTTTTGAAACCCAATTTTGCCAATAACTGATGTACCTCTTGATGGGTCTTTTGTCCAATATCAGTTATTATCTCAAAGGCGATACAATCCAAATTGCGGCTAGCTGCTATCTTGGAATCTAACTGACGAATAGAGCCCGCTGCTACATTACGAGGGTTGGCAAATAAAGCTAAGCCTTTTTTTTCTTGTTGTTTATTTATTTTAGTAAATATTTTTTTATCCATCACTACTTCACCCCGAACTTCAACTATCTCTGGCATTTTTATACCCTTGATGAGTGGCAAAGACAAGGGAATACTTTCTATGGTCTTTAAATTGTTGGTCACATCTTCGCCGATTTTACCATCACCCCGAGTAGCTCCTTGCCAAAAAATTCCATTTTTATAAGTCAAAACTACGGTCAATCCGTCTAACTTCAATTCTGCATAGTAACCCTTTATTTTTTGCCCCAAAAATTTTTGACTACGCTCTTGCCAATCTTCTATGTCTTGTATTTTAAAAGCGTCAACTAAAGATAAAATTTTAGTTCTGTGCTTGACTTTGACAAACTTATCGAGCGCTCGACCACCAACCCGCTGAGTTGGAGAATCTTTACGTAAGAGACTAGGAAATTCTCTCTCTAGCTCAGCCAACTCTTTTTTTAAAGAGTCTAAAGCTGCATCAGAGATTTCCTGCTTGTCTAGTACATGGTACAAATGTCGATGGTGGTTTATTTCACTGATCAATTTCTCTATTCTTTTTTGAGCGTCACTCTTGGTCATAATCAATATAAGCCTTTGGTCAAATCTTCTTCTGAAAACAAGATATAGCTAAAAATATGTGAGGTTGGTACAAAAGTAGGGATGGTAGCCTGCAAACGATAACGTGAATTACCATACTGACCATAGGACTCTATCAAAGCTGACGACATTATACTCAATGGATAATACGAATAATCCACCATTCTAAAATTTACTTCTTTTACCTCACTATCAAGGGGCCGAAAAGTAAAATGATAATACCTATTTGGGCTGATGTCAGCAGATCCATAGCCATCGCACTCATCGGTCCAATAAGCACAGTTACATATCAAAATTCGACTGTCGGTACTTGGATTTGTAAATTCTTGAGCAAAAGAATTTATAGTGACCTCTAGTTTGTCAGAAGCATGTGTAGGAAAACAATCTTCTATTTCCCAAAAAACTTGGTAATACTTGGGCAACCCTATTGTAGTAGACCAATCTATGGTGCCAACTTCTCCAGATGGATCAATGATATCTAGATGCACTGGTGAACTAGTAGCAACATTATAAAAATCTTTGACATCCCCAAAAATAGTTGAAGTAGCAATATTAAAAGTTCTGGCCCCAAGATCATCTACTGGATAAGTTCCAGAATTCCCCTTGGAAGATAAACTGGTAAAATCATCAAAATCTTTTTGCCCTCGTGAATATTTGATATAATAAAGACCTTTTTCAATTCCGCTCTCAGCTGAATAAAAAGCTATCACCGAACTACCAGTATTGACCGACATCCTAAGCTCGCCCAAAATAACCTTACTCAAAGTCAACACCGAGGTCAAAACTAAAGTCAAAATCATAATAGACATGACTAAAACCATGCCTTTTTGATTGTCTACTATTTTTGTTTCAACTATTTTTATCATACTAGCGTTTATATATACGAGAAGAAACTGTAGTTTGTAACAAATAAGAAACCTGAGCTATGGCCTGATCAGTATAATAACTAGCTTTAAGGTCGATGGTCACTCGTGGCTGTACATTTGGTCCTCCACTCTCAAAAGGACTAGTACTTGGTAAAATATAAAAATCCAAATCTTGTACCAGCACTTCGTTTAATTCTGGACCTAATAATTTGGTAAAAGCTGAATAATCTGTTTCCCACGGGAATTCTGTATAAGAGTTTCCCGGTGGCACAACATAAAACAATTTTCTTTCATTAGCGCTCAAATCAGCCACAAAAGCAAAAAGCTGTCCGTCTTCTTTCTTTAACAATATACAACTTTCATAATTGGCACCAATAAAATATTCACAACAACTGACCCCTCCGCACATGCCACCAGAGTTATTGGGATCATAATCATATATCTCACTATTTCTGATTTCTCTAGCCATTATTTCCAAAGTATACTGAGCGTTGTTTAGTAGAGTTTGAGAAGCTTTGGCTTTGGCCTGGGCCTTGGAAAAGGCAATGTAGATACCTGATATCAAAAAAACAGTCATAGCAAAAATACTCACTGAAATCAAAAGCTCCACCAAAGTAAATCCTCGCTGATTTTTTTGTTTTATAATCATCGGCGCCAGTTATACATTAATTCTGATGAATCTATATCAATAATACTTGTCTCTCCAGTCCAACGGACTCGAGAAGTCACCCTGATCCCAGCATGATCTTCTCCAATTGACTTATCACATGACACATCTCGATAATCTTCTACTGGTGCGCCACCACTATCAGTCATGCAAATATTCTCTATTTGAATTATCCGAGACATATTACTCTTAAACGAAGATATGCCATGATCATAAACGCCTGTATTTAAATAAAGTGAGCAAATAGCCGCACTGGTACAGCTAGATATACAGGTATCTAAATTAGAACAAGAAGATGGAGTCAGGCTTAAATCATTGTAATCAGCATAATAAAAACCAGGATCAAGATTTTGTGCCCAATTACAAATTTGCAAACCACCAATCCCACTTTCACAATCTTCATTGGCTTCCATTTTCAACCAATTGCTATCTCTTATGTTTCTAACGATCTCCAAACCCTCTCTAGATAAATTGGCTGACAAAACCCGATTGAAATTATCTTTGACTGTATTGATATTAGACAAAGCTAAACCAAAAGCCCCCATAATACCAATTGTAAACACGGCTATGGCAATCAACACCTCTATCAAGGTAAAACCTTGCTTGTTTTTTAAATTATTTGACATTCAAAACCTTTAATCTGCTATCCTTCTGAGAAAACGATCCCCATCTGGATCTGGATCTGGATCTGGCTTAGGAATATTAAAGGTACCATAGGATGTACCAATGTTGCTCCAGACATAACCATCGCTAGATAATTCTCCTAATATCAAGGTACCCTGATAACCTGT
>CALDOH010000135.1 GCA_937912185.1 uncultured bacterium
AACCCACATCCTCCTCCTATCCTTCATACCCAGAAGTAAACTAATCAAAAACAACAAAGTCCACATAGCACAAGGGTTGAAACCATCTAAGGTGCCGAGGATAATAGTTATAAGTGGCAAAGATATAGTCTTGGTATCCAGCTGCCCAAGAATCGGTACGGTGATTTTGCTTTTATCTCTGGCCGGTGGAGCATCCAAACCAAGAAGGTCTAAGACAGCCGCTTCAATATCAGCTCCAGTAGTCTCATCATCCAAATAACCTACAAAATATTCTTCACCCACTATAGTAAAAGGCACTCCCTTGATATCAGCGTCTAAATCACGACCAAATTGTTCCAATAATTTTACATTTTCCGGAACACGGCTGATTTCATAACGCTTGATATCAATGTAATCACTATACTTATCTTCTAGTGAACCTAAAAATATTTCCTCTTTGGCACAATGAGGACAGCCAATCTGCCAGAAAAAATGAACTTCCTCTTTTTCTTGAGCAAAAGTAAAGGCTGGCCATAATAGAATGGCCAGGAGGAATACTCCTGCTATTAACTTTTTATATATAGACATAGATTGTTTTTAATTGTTTTTATACTCTTCAATCAACTCAAGCAGCTCCTTTTTATCTACTTCTCCCTTGAGCCGGGTTAATTCCTGTCCATCTTTATCTAAAAATATAAATACTGGCAAAACATTACCCAGATTATACTCCTTTACCTTATCAGCGTTTTCATCATAATCAAAATACTCGGTTTCCAGCCAAGGATTTTCAGACTCTATATCAGCCCAACGAGGCTTCATTATCAAGCAGCCTGGACACCAAACTGCTCCAAATTTTAATACTTTCATAAGTATCTTCATTATACACGGAATATTTGAAAATTCAAGCTAAAATTTGACAGTCAAAAATTATCAGAGTATAATATTTGGCAGAATGCTAAAAATAATAATCCAACTCAAAAAGCATCACAAGCACTGCTGCTTAAAATTTTTTCAAAAAATATACATCGTTCCATTGGGAACGATTTTTTTATACCCTAATAAACTAAAAACATGCTTATGAACAAAACTCAAAGTACTTGCCTAAAATCCAAGGCAAAGTTAGCCCGCCTTGAGGGCTTTGTACTCAAGGAGGCTGAAGATTTTTTTAGACAACAAGGTTTTGTCCCTCTCTTTCCACCCAAGATTGTTCGGGCTTCGGGGGCCTGTGAAAACATCAACACGCTTTTTGAAGTCAGTGTTGATAAAAACCACAAATGGTTTAACCGAAATGCCTACCTGTCACAAACCGGACAACTCTATCTCGAGGCTATGGTCCCAGAATTAAAAAAGGTTTACTGTATTGGACCATCTTTTAGGGCTGAGCCAAAAATCGATGCTCGTCATTTGACCGAATTTACTATGTTGGAAATTGAATTTGCCGGTAATTTTGAAGAGCTTTTGTCTCATGAAGAAAAATTGATCCACCATGTAGCTCAAAAAGTTGCCAGTCACCCTAAGGCCAAGGAAGATTTTGCTCTTAGCCAGCAAGATATTGAGCGCCTCAGTAAATGCCCAAGTAAATTCAAACGCTTTACCTATGACCAGGCTATTGATAAGCTCCAGGGACTGGGTGAAGATATCAATTGGGGAGATGATATAAATAGTCATCGAGAAAAACTACTTCTAGCAACGGTTGATAATCAACCGTTTTTTATTACCCACTATCCTGACCCCATGTATCCAGAACACCAAGACATTGAAGTAGAAAAATTCTTTAACATGCTTCCTTCTCAAGACAATCCTGGTCGGGTACTGAGCGCTGATCTTATTTTGCCCTTTGGCGGTGAAGCAGTTGGTGCTGCGGCCAGAGTTCATATCTTGGAAGAGCTAGTCAAACGCTTAAAAAATTCTAAGATGTACAAACGCCTGGAAGAAAAAGGCGGTGACATCAGTGACTTTCAGTGGTATATAGATCACATCAAAGAAAATGGTGCCGTGCCTCACGCCGGCTGTGGTTTTGGTATGTCTCGCATCCTTCAATACATTGGTGGCAAAAAAGATATCACCGAAGCAGTTACTTTTCCAGCCAATAAAGGTCTTATTATCTAGATTTTGCGGCCTAAAAATTCTGTGCTATAGTACCAATATAATCATTAAGCTATATATATGGGATTTTTAGATAATCTAAATTGGCGTTTTGCTACCAAGGAATTTGATACTGCCAAACCGGTATCCAAAGAACACTTAGAAAAGATATTAGAGGCTGTCCGCCTAGCCCCTACTTCATATGGCCTACAACCTTTTCATGTTTATGTAATTGAAAACATGAAGACAAAGAAGGATATTAGACCTAATGCGTTTTTACAAAAACAAATTGATACTGCTACTTATCTTTTGGTTTTCTGCGCCCGCGTGGACAAGGATGATATGAGTAAGAGGGTTGATGCTTATGTAGAATTGAGTGCTGGCGATGACAAGATGAAAAAACTAAAAATGGAACCAGTCAAATTGATAATGAAAGGCTCTATCAGAGGAAAATCTGATCAAGAATTTGAAGCTTGGTCACAAAAACAATGTTATATTGGGCTAGGCTTTGGTCTAGCAGCAGCTGCTGAACTCAAGATTGATTCATGTCCGATGGAAGGATTTAGCAAAGAAGCAATTGATAAAATACTAGACCTACCCGATAGTTTAAAATCAACCGTGATCCTAGCTATCGGCAATCGTCTAGAAGATCCCAAAAAAGAAAAAGTAAGATTTTCGAACGACGATTTATTTACACATCTATAATAAAAAGACCTTTGCTTAACAAAGGTCTTTTTTATTTACAATAAATTTTCAATCACTTTTTTTGTTTCCTCTAAACCATTATATTTATACGATTTAATACCTATACTTTCAGCAGCGGCAATATTTTCTTCTACATCATCAAAATAAATCACAGAGTTGGCATTAAGACTATTGAGCCTTAATAAATTATTATACGCTTCTAGGTTAGGTTTGACAAAACCAGTCTCCCAAGAAAAATAAACTTCATCCACGCTATTAAAAATCTCTGGAAAATTCTCTCGATAATAATTTGTTCTTTCTTTAAAATTATTTGAAAGAATAAAAACTTTAAGCCCCTGATTTCTTAACTCTTTTATATAGTCCAAAAATTCTGTGACCAATTTTTCTGGCAAAAACCAAAGATCAAAAAATTCTTCTTTGGATACTGATAGACCAAGCTCCTTTAATTTTAGCTCCCACAAAGCAAAAAAATCTTCACAACCAGGCTTCCTGCCGATATGAATTACTTCGTTAAAAATTTTATAAAAAACTTCATTAGAAATATTATACTTTTTTTCAAGTCGCTGAGTAAAATATTCTTCTTCGGCTAAAATAACTCCATTTAGATCAAATATAACTGCTTCAAACATAGAATATCTAAAAATTATTAACTTATTAAGTATAACTATAACAAACATTGTGTCAATTGATCTTGTTGCGGAAAACAAGATGTTTGCTATACTAGTAAAGTCTTAACAATTAAACAAATAAACAAAAAAATATGAAAAAAGCTATATTTTTATTTGCTATCATGGCTTTGGCGCTGCCTAAGCTAAGCTTAGCTACAAACCCTCCCGGTGACTGTGATACCAGTACCCACGTAGCAC
>CALDOH010000136.1 GCA_937912185.1 uncultured bacterium
CCCATGGTTTTTCTTTTTCGATCATACCATTGGTATTCTGAATTATTAACCAGATAGTGCTAAGCGCTTCTTTAAATTTCAATTGCTTTATTTCTTCGTCACCAATAGTCTCATTTTTGAAAAGGCTTTTGTCAATCTGCCCATCCAAATATTGTTCTATCATATTGGTCACTCGATTGACCAAGTTACCCAAACCATTTACTAAATCAGCGTTATACTTGTTGGGAAATTCCTCGACTTTGATATCTGACTCAGAACCAAAAGAAAATTGAGACAATATCAAATACTTGGCTACTTCTGATCCGTATTTTTCTACCAAGTCATTTGGAGAAATTACATTACCCAAAGACTTGGACATTTTTTTGCCATCCAAAGTAAAGTGTCCGTGGATATATAGTTTTGGTAAAGGCAAATCTAAAGCCATTAAAATAGCTGGCCATAAAAGTGTGTGAAATTTTAGAATATCTAAAGCCATTAATTGAACATCAGCTGGCCAGAATTTTTTAAAATTCTCACCATCGGGATATCCCAAGGCTGTAATATAATTAGATAATGCATCTATCCAAACATAAGTTTTCTGACTATCGTCCCAAGGTAAGTCTATGCCCCAAGATACAGATTTAGCACTACGAGAAATAGAAATATCTGGAACACCCTGCTTTATCAATCCTAAAACTTCATTCTTTCTAGTCTCGGGATAAATCACCAAATCACCAGACTCAATCGCCTGTTTTATTTTTGGTAAAAATTCCGATAGTTTAAAAAACCAATTTTTCTCAAATAATTTTTCTGGTTCTTTGTTGTGATCGGGACATTTACCATCTACCAATTCACTTTCTAGAATAAACTTTTCACAACCAATACAATAAAGTCCAGAATAATCCCCTTCATATAAGACTCCCTTATCTTTGAGCTGATTTAAAATATTAGTAACAATTTCTTTATGCTGTTTATCAGTAGTCCTGATAAAACGATCATATTTGATATCAAGATTTACCCAAGCGTCCTTGAAACTCTGCGATACTTTGTCAGTAAAAGCTTGTGGATCCAAACCTTCTTTAGCAGCAGCTTCAGCTACCTTAGCGCCATGCTCATCAGTACCAGTCAAAAAATAAACATTGTCTTCACCTATTTGAGAACGATAAAAACGAGCTAGCACATCAGCGACAATCGTAGTATAAGCATGCCCAATATGCGGCTTATCATTTACATAATAGATTGGTGTAGTTATATAAAATTTATTTGTTTTATCTTTCATAATTATTTCTTCGTCATTATGAACTTATTTCAAAATGATGAGCTTATTTCACAAAATTATTACCAATGAAATGGTCCGCAGCTAAAATTGCCCATCAAAAACGTAGCGTAAGCTGCTAAAGCAAAAGATACAGTAAAAAATACTGCCCCAGTAAAACATTTAGATTTAAATGGATTTTGATGAAGATCAACTGAACAAGTATCGCACTTATTAGACACTACTTTATAAAATTGATACCAAGCATAAATGGTGCCCAATGTTAAAACGCTAGTTAAAATATATAAAACTAATAATATAGTTCCACTCTCCGTGTTCATATTTCTGTTAATTAATTTTTAATCTGTCATGATGCTTGTCTTGGCTACAATTCCGTAGTAATCATCCAGCTCTTTAGTTAGAGCTTTGACCTCTTTGACGGTGCCTTCGACAATCAAGGAAATAATACCAGTACAATTTTTGACGCAGCTACGAGCAGGATTGATACCCATACGACCCAAGATGACCTTGCCATGAGCCGTCAAAATGTTCTGTACATCACCAGCATGTTCTTGTCTGTCTTTGATCAAAATAGTAATTGAAGCTAAGTGTCTTTTTTCTGCCATAAATTTACCCCGCACCTTTTTGGTGCACACTAATTATTAATTCCCCTCACCCACAAAAAGGTGCGGGGTTTATATTAATTTTATTCTTGATTGTGTTGCTCAAAAAGATAATCTAACAAATCACTCATGGTCAATTCTTCTTCACCAACTTTATAAATCTTACTTAGATTAATACCATCTGGTAACCTATGCATGCATTCATTGTTGAAAAATGCTTTTCGACTAGCCCTATTACCCAAAGACTCTTCGATCTCAGCAAAGAACTCTGCTGGCGGACGACCCAATAATTCTTCTAGGGCCTCATCTTTACTAGTATAAACTTTATCTGGACTAAATTCAAAATTACCTTCATTCATACTAGCGGTTGTTTACTATTATTACAAACTCCCCTTTTTGTTGGACTATGTCTTTGCTTAAAATTTCCAAAACTTCTTTGGCTGTTCCCCGATAAACTGTCTCAAATTTTTTGGTCAATTCTCGACCAACTATCAGTTGTCTATCACAGTCCAACAATTGATCCAAGGCCTTCATTATCCTATGGACTGATTCAAAAAATATTACTGGGATAGTACTATCTTTTATTTGAGTAAATAAGGTTTGTCGTCCTTTTTTGTGTGGCAAATAGCCTAAAAACAAAAATCTTTCCATTGGTACACCAGCGACTGATATAATAGCCGTCAGCGATGATGGTCCTGGTAGTGGTATGATTTCTGTTTCTGGCACCTCGTTTAAAACCAACTCAATCAACTTGCCACCCGGATCAGATACACCTGGTGTACCAGCATCTGTTATCAGAGCAATATCTTTACCACCTTTAAGTAAATCTTTTACCT
>CALDOH010000137.1 GCA_937912185.1 uncultured bacterium
ATTACTTCGGAGCCGGCTCTAGTGATTACAGTAGCATAAATTTCACTGTATTCTCCAGGCTTAACATGATCAAAGGAAGTCTGTATAGTTGCTCTGGTTACTTCACTGCCAAATTCTCCAACCAACCCCTCTATTTCAGTATCTGTCATTGGATCAAGGGCAGCACCACTAGTGAGTGGTGTCTCCCAGATCTCAAAAAACCCCCAACTCAAAACCGTGATACCTTCCCAGGGGCCGTAATTTGTCATTTGATTACCACGGACCTCTACTGTTTCTGAGCCCTCTTCAGCTGGAGTGACTGGATCATTTATATCAAGATAAGTTTGTCCATCGCCCTGATGGATACCAGTAACAGTTACCATATGCCCACCAACAGCCTTACCAGAAGCGTCACCAAACTTCATACGCAATTCAACCGAAGCGCCTTTATCTAAAGCGTCTCTAATTTCATCAGTAGTGGTTATGCCATCCTTGTCTCCTATCTTGGTTGTTCTGATTGGTAGGCCATGTCGAGCCGCCCAAAGATTTTTGCCTGCTTCAAAATCATCTGGCAAAACACCATTTTCATTGGTCCATTTCATATCTTTCTTAAGCTCTTCTATAAGTTCCTCGGGACTAGCTGGTTTATCTTTATCTTCTCCGTGTTTGTTTATCAACGAGATCAAACCATTAGCCGCAGAAGTGGGACCACACTCACCAGGCTTTTGGGTAATATCTGGTACACCTTCTTGAGTAATTTCAACCAATTCATCTTCAGCCAAAGCCAACTTAACTCCTAGGCCTTTCATAGCCTCTTCAGGATTAGTGATAGTGCCTAGTTCAAGCAAAGTACTTGTATCAGAGATTGTTACGGCTACACTTTTGCTAAGGCTTTCATCATTAAGGTTAACCAAAACATTTTGATTACCACTAAAAAAATCTGGTGCCTTGAAATAAACTTTATTTTTCTTATTAGCCTTAGGTAAAACTAACACATCTCTGACCAGCCATTCATTATCTTCAAAGGTTCCATTGTTATCTGAATCAATAGCTAGACTAAGTTTACTTCTTTCGGTTTTGCTTTCTAGAAAATTAAACACCAAAGCACCATTACCATTATTGTAGTCAATGAGTTTTAACTCATCTCCTAAAACAGTGTCAGTTTGCTCCTTGTCGTTAGATTTTAGTAAAAATGCGACGATTAGTACAAGAAGCACGATAATTATTGGTAGTATTTTTTTCATAGATTTATGTTAATTTTAAAGACCCCAATCACTATTTAAATTTTCTAAGCAGGTAGTCCAACAAGTTTCCGGGTTTTCATTGTCATCACATCGATTACAATTGGGTGAAAAATTTCTCATATCTGTTGGCTCGGGACCATATTTAGGAGATATTTCTATTATTTTGTCTATAATATCGAGAAAGTTTTGAGGACAACTTATATTACAAGCTGAGCCCTCTAGCACATAGTCTTCTTCTATAAAATTGCCTTCCTCATCTTTTTGATAATAAATATAATTTATTACATAGCCATTGTCTGTCCTTAAATTTTTATCTAAGTACTCACTATCTTCAAGATGTTTCATGCCAAAATCGTCTACTTTTTCAAACAAATCA
>CALDOH010000138.1 GCA_937912185.1 uncultured bacterium
ATGTAAATCGTTGTCCTATTCCTGCTGATGGTAGAAATGATCAGAGAGGAGCTTTTTTTGCAGGTACTAGTACCAAGCGAGATTTTATTACTATTTCTGATACTAGTGAATATTCGGTCCAAGACGGCATTACAGCCGAAGCTTGGATAAAACCAGAAGATAGTAATTATTATCAAAACATGCTTATTATCGGTAAAGGCCAAGATAATAGCTCATTTTATTCTTATGCCTTATCAATTGATCGTCGTTATGCTAGAGTCAAGGCTCAAGTTAAGTTAGCAAATGGGTCGGAAGTGAGACTTTGGTCTGATATAAATTCAGTCAAAATGGATGATTGGAATCATGTGGCTATGAGTTATGATGGATTTAGTTTGAAAATATTTTTGAATGGTGCGTTAGTTAAACAAAAAGTTGTGTCGCCCCTTAGTTCTGTGGGTTTACATCTGGCTTTGGTACCAGGGGCTGGGTTACTGGAAAATAATTATGATATTACTATCGGGGCTGATAGTGTCAATCGTAATCTATTCAAAGGCACAATCGATTACGTAGCTTTCTATCCTTACGTCTTATCCGACGAAGAAATTATGAGTCATTTTGAAGAAGAACCTAGTCTTGATACTGATGAAGATGGTATTGAAGATACTCTAGACAATTGTCCTATCACCCCCAATCCAGACCAAGTTGATACTGATAAAGATGGTAAGGGCGATGTCTGTGATGTTTGTCCACAAGAAAATATTGATGACAAAGATGAAGATGGGTATTGTGAAGGTAGCGGATTTTTGGAACCAATGATCGGAGATAATGATAATTGTCCACTCAATGCTAACGCAGATCAGGCTGATATAGATAATGACGGTGTTGGTGATGTTTGTGATGCTTGTGTTACTGACCCAGACAATGATGGTGATGAAGATGGCTTGTGTGCCGAAGTAGATAATTGTCCGACCAACTCCAATGCTGATCAAGTAGATTCTGATGGTGATGATATTGGTAATTCTTGTGATGTTTGCCCGTCAGACTATTACAATGATATTGATAGAGATGGTACTTGCGCCGGAGTGGATGTCTGTCCATTTGATCCAAACAATGATGCAGATGGCGATGGTCTATGTGCCAACAATGATACTTGTCCAAATGATGCTAACAATGATAGTGATGGAGATGGTATTTGTGGCGATGTTGACCCTTGTCCGAGCGATCCTGATAATAAATGTAATGAGCCTGAAGAATGTGAAGGAGAGGATTGTAATAAACCAATTATTGAACCACCTTGTGTAGGAGAAGGCTGTGGAGAGCCTGCCCCCGGCCCAATCAAGACTGTGATTAAAATAATTGGTGGTGGTGTTACAAAGATTATTGACGTCATTATCCACCCAATCGAAACTGTAAAGAAAGTTGTAGAAAAAGTGATAGAGATTGTTAAAAAAGTTATTCCACCAGTAGTCGTAGAAGTCGCCCAAAAAACTATTGTAGCTGTCCAAAAAGTTATTGATAATCCAGAAGT
>CALDOH010000139.1 GCA_937912185.1 uncultured bacterium
CCATGATGGACATGACCACCGCCATGATTTTTGACTGCAGCGCGGGCATCTTCTGGCACAGTTTCAATGTTTCTCAAAATATCTTCGGCTGATTGTTCGGCTAGCTTGGGATATTTTTCCAAAGCTAAGTTAAAGTTAGTGGTATAGGCAACATGATGTTTATCATGATGGATTTTCATTGTTTCTTCATCTATATATGGTTCCAAGGCATTATAGTCATAAGGTAGTGGAGGGGTTTTAAACTTTGTCATATATTTTATTGTTTAATTATTGAAATGTCATGCTGAACTTGTTTCAGCATCTAGTCGTATTTAATTGAGATCCTGAAATAAATTCAGGATGACTACAATTTTATTTTACCCAAAATATTTTTCGGTGTAAAATCTGATTAATTGTTCTACTTCTGGTATGACCGATGGGTTGCCAATGCCAACTTTGGTTTTTTTCTGGACATCTTCCAAAGTTTGGGCGCCTTCCAGGATAGCTTCTTCAATATCGTGGTCAGTTACTTTGGCTTTTTTATCAATCATCCGACGATTTTCTTCAAAGACACGATCTAACTGTTTTGTCTTTTGGAAAAAATCATTGATAGCAGAGCGTAGGGCTTTGTCCCCCAAAACAGAACAGTGAATTTTTCTAGTTGGTAGACCGCCTAGACGTTTGGTGATATCTTGAGCCCGTATTTTTAGAGCCTTGTCTATCTTCATGCCACCTTTTTCAGACACCATTAGCGATAGCATAGAAGTAGCAGAGATGGCTGATCCACAACCAAAGGTTTGCCACTTCATTTTTTTTATTTTATCTGTATCTTTGTCGATCCATAGCCAAACCTTCATCATATCACCACAGGCTGGAGAGCCGACCATCCCTAAGCCATCATAGCCTTTTATATCATTGGCGTCGAGTACTAGGTTGCGTGGTTTAAAGAAATGATCTTTGACAATCTTGCTATAAGCCCAAGCTTCAGCAGAATCCTTGGGTACGATATCGATATCAGCTGCAAGACTAGCTGATTTTTTTATTTTAGACATATATATAAATAGGTTAATTTTTAATTATAATTTTTTTGTCATTCTGGAGGCTGTAGGCCGATAGAATCTAAAGTTTTGTTCGACTCTATCCGCTATCGCTATGCTCCAGCGTCCAGAGTGACATAATGTTATAATTCCAAAATTTTTCTCTCAGCCTCAACAAAAGATTTTTCTACCTCTTTCATATCAACGTTGGCTGGAGAAGCATGACGTAATTTTTCTACAATAGCAGGAAATTTTTCTAGCACATATTCTAGATCTTTCTTAGTAGTACTTTTACCCAAGGTAAAGCGGATAGAGCCGTGGGCTACTTCATAGGGAGCACCCAAGGCTCGGATGACGTGTGATGGCTCAAGGCTGCTAGAAGTACAGGCTGAGCCAGTAGAGGCCATGATGCCTACTTCGTCCAGATGGAGGAGCACTGCTTCACCTTCAATATCCAAGAAGGATATATTTATATTATTGGGTAGTCTTTTCTCAGCATGACCATTTAAAATAGACTTAGATATCTTGGTGGTCAGTTCTTTGATAAACCAGTCACGAAGTTCAACTTGTCTTTTGTTCTCTTTGGCTTTTTCTTGGTAGGCGATAGTCAGTGCTTGAGCCATACCGACAATACCAGGAACGTTTTCTGTGCCAGAACGTAACTTTTTTTCTTGTCCGCCACCGTCGATCAAAGGAATTATTCTAGTGCCATTTTTTAGATAAAGTACTCCGACGCCTTTGGGGCCATAGATTTTACTACCATTGATAGTCAGCATATCAACGTGGAGTTTTTTAACATCAATATCTAGTGCACCAGCTGCCTGGCAAGCATCGGTATGAAAATATATTTTCTCCAAGCCTTTTTTCGCTCGGTCCTTATTTAATTTTTCTAAGTAAGCACCGATTTCTTGGATTGGCTCAATGGTTCCGATTTCATTGTTGGCCATCATGATAGTGACGAGAATAGTTTCATCCTTGATAGCTGCCTTGACGTCATCTAGTGCCACTAGACCATATCTATCTACCGGGAGGATAGAGAGTTTGTGGCCCTGACTATTCATTCGCTGGCAAGAATTGAGTACGGCATGATGCTCAATTTGAGAAGTAATCATATGGGCTGGTTTTTTGGCTGCCATGACAATTCCCTTGATAGCTAGATTGATGCTTTCAGTACCACCACCAGTAAAAATTATCTCATCTGGCTGACAATTCAAAACTTTGGCTATTTTTTCTCGAGAATCTAAAATAGCTTGTTTGCTAATGAGGGACAATCTATAAAGACTAGAGGGGTTGCCGTAATTTTGACTCCAGTATGGTTCCATTGCTACAACGACTCTAGGGTCGGTTGGAGTAGTGGAAGCATGGTCAAGGTATATATTCTTATTCATAATTATTTTTTTAGTGATTCTATTATCTCTTGATCAGAGGGCATGCCTCGTTTAAGAAAAACTATTTTTCCTTGTTTGTCTATCAAGACAACGGATCTTTTGATGCTCTCATAACCAAATATAAATTTTAAAGCTTTGTATTTTTTTGATATTTCTTTATTGGTGTCTATCAGTAAGTCAAAAGGGAATTCATGTTTATCAATAAATTTTTGGTGTGATTTATCATCACCGTGATTGATACCAAAGACGACGGTGTCTAATTTTTGAAATCTTGAGAAATCATCTCTTATAGAACAGAGCTGTTTGGTACAACCAGGGGTATTGTCTCCAGGGTAGAAAATTAGTAAAACATTTTTTTTGTTTTGGAAGTCTTGGAGAGATACTTTTTGTCCAACCTGATTTTTTAGTGAAAACAAAGGGGCCTGATCACCGAGCTTGATGGAGGCTATATCCTTGTAGTTTTTCATACTTGTCTATTCTTCAGGGTAAACTTGCTTGCCGTCATTATCAAAGATAAAGATAGCATTTACTGGGCAGCTTTTAGCAGCCTGGAGGATAGTGCCCTCGGTGTCACCTTTTTCGTTTTTGATAATAGCAATACCCTCGTCATCTAGCTCAAAGGTACCAGGGGCTACTTCTACGCAAGTAGCAACACTAGTGCAAAGTTCACGGTCTACTTTGATTTTCATATATTTATTCTTGGTTAATTATTTATATACAATGTACTTATTTTAGCTTAAATCGGGTATTTTATAAACCTTGACAAAATGTCTATTATGTGATATACTTTTAAATTCAAAATAGCCATAATAGGCTTATTTTGCAGGCTCTTTCACAAGGGTTGTTATAAATCATATACTGACTGATAAATTCGACGGTTCCAGCGTTTCAGGTAGCGAGTCGTAGTTCGGCTCAAAAAGGAGGAAGACCATGTCCAAGCAGCAGATGATCGAAGGAGCACAGATTTCCCTGATGCTCCCCAGCCACGAGGCAGCACTTGATATCACCGAGCGGTGGCAGTCTGTTGGTCGCCTGACCAACATCGAGACCGCCGTTCTCATGGTCGCAGTTGATCGCCAGTCCGGCTTGTTCGGACTCAACGTCGACGGCACCAAGAACGTCACCCTCAAGAAGGACTGGACGCCGGATGACGTCGCCACGGCGCTGTTCAGCGTCAAGGTGCCGATCAAGACGGCCCCGGGTGATGCCCAGCGAGACGCGGTGTTCTACACCGAGTATCCTGCCAATCACCTGCGGCTCCTGTCCATGGACAAGGCCGGCAACCTGCGTATCTACGAGATCTCCTTGATCTCGCAGAACGGCGACTTCTTCGTCGCCACGCAGTGTGTCTACCAGACGAGGGTCTACCGTGACGTCGACGGCATCTTCTGTCCGCAGTGGCCCGACAACAAGTGGCCTCAGCTGATGGAGCTCGTCGGGGTCCTTCTCAAGGATCACCGTACCAAGCTCCCTGAGCGGAGCAAGTGTCCGGCGCCGGAGAGGATCAACGGCAAGTCCCTGGAGAACCACACCGGTGTGGTGCAGTGGTACAACCTGGCTCAGGGCTACGGCTGTGTCATCACCAACAAGGGCGCTGCCCGCGTTCACTGGTCGAATCTGACCGGAATGAACGGCCAGTGTTTCCTGGAGCCCGGCCAGAAGGTCACCATCGGTAGTGTCGACAAGCCCAAGAGCAGCCTGCGTCGCACGACGCAGTTCCGCAACGAGGCTTTCGAAGTCGGTGTCGCCAACTAGGTGACAACAACCCCAACACCGGCGCGACGACGAATCTGTCGTCGCGCCGGAACCCCAATCACCAAGCTGGTGATTTTTTCTTTGGTCCAAATTGACTAGAAAAATAATCAGTGTTAATCTCACCTTGTACCCGAACCTTGAAAGGAGGTGACATTTTGGACAAAGAGAAAAAAGAGCCCAACTTGCTTCAGGCCATCTATGGTTATTACCGACCTTTTCACATTATAGCAGTCATTGTTGCTATTGTTGGCAGTATATTCTTTATCAGACAGATCAATGCTGAATCACTAGCCAATGGTGCCGAAACATTGGCTCTATGGCGAGGGATCCTCGTTACCATCTGTTTCTCAATCATAGCCCTTGTTATAAGTGGCGGCATAACTATGCTGGCTATAATAGCCGACGCAATTGATCGAGGCGGCAAGCCTCATTCCTCCTAATTTCCCTGCCAGTCAGGGTTTTTTTCTTTGGCTCATATTGACAAAAGCGTTTTTTTATGCTATCCTTATATTATAGCTAGAATTGGTGAAACCAAATTACATTTGGCCACCAATTTTTTTTATGAATAATTTTAGCCCTAATTTATTTAAATATAATCAAAAAACTTCCAAAAGATTAAATTATTAAAAATTTATTATGGTACAAGAAAACAAGGTCGAGTCTTTTAAATTAATAATCAGGCCAGGAGATAAAAAGCTTAAATCTGGCGATTATTGGGCAATTGTTGCCCTTTGCGCAGTAGGAGCTTTTGTTCTTATGGCTGTAGTAGGATCAGCGGTATAAAAATAAAAACAAAAAAAATGAAAGAAGTAAAATCATTTCGACTAGCGGGATTTTATTGTAATCCCCAAGTAGAGAGTCATGAAAACTGGTCGATTTTATCACTATATCTTTTCGCCTTAATTTTACTGGCATAAAGATTGAGACAATTAAATAAAAACAAAAATAAAAATGTATAAAACATTTTATATCCTGCTAATTTTTAGCTGGGCGTCAACAACGGCGTATTGTTAAATAACGAACATTAAAAACAAAAATAAAAATGTCATTCTTAGACAAATTGTTGGGAAAAAACAATAAACAAATAATAAAAGAACCTGAAAATGAATTAATGAAAGCACCACCAGAAGATATAATGGTGGTGAAAAAAGAAAATCAGCAACCAGCTGATAATCTACAAAAAGAATATACAAATAATAAAGACTCTCCTCCATGATAAAGCTGCCCCCTTCTGTATTGGGGGTAGTTTTTTATTTGGCAGAAAAAATGTTATAATGGGTAAGTAAGTGAAAAATAAAATTAATTTCTAAGAGGATGAAAACAAAAAATAATCTAAGTTGGAAGGTCTGCGG
>CALDOH010000140.1 GCA_937912185.1 uncultured bacterium
TTACAAACAGAACAGCCCTTGCCATCACAGATAAGACATTTTATGTCCATTTCAAAGCCAGGCTCCACAAAGGGGAAAAAGCCTGGGCGAAGTCTAACATCTACTTCTCGTCTAAATACTGCGGACAACATAGCCTTCATCACTGAAATCAAATTACCAATATTGATATCCTTGTCTACCATCAAACCCTCTAATTGATAAAAAGTATGATCGTGAGAAGCATCAGTAGCTTCATTTCTAAAAACTCTACCCGGAAAAATACCGCGGAAAGGTACACCGTGTTTTTCCAACATTCTCACCTGTAGATTTGAAGTTTGACTACGGAGCAAAAAACCACTCTCTAACCAAAAGGTATCTTGAGAATCCCTAGCCGGATGATCATCTGGAGTATTGAGTGCAGTAAAATTATAAAAGTCTGATTCTACCTGCGGACCATCGTAGACCATAAAACCCATTTGAGAAAAGATATCCTCAATCTCATACTGAGTAGCTGACAAAGGGTGAATAGTACCAACTGTTCTAGCTTGTCCAGGTACGCTAGGATCAAAACTTACTCTACTGTTACCTTTATTCTTTATAATCTTTTCTGTAGAAGAAAAAAGGTCTGTCAGCTCTTGCTTGACCTCATTGGCCAACTTACCAATCTTTGGTTTTTCTTCAACGGCAAGATTTTTTACTTCTTTGAGTACTGTAGCAAGCTCACCTTTGCGACCTAAATATTGCTTTTTGAAATCTTCCAAGGCTCCACTATCTTTGAGGTTCTTTATTTCCCGAAGTGCCTGTTCTTTTAATTCTCGAAGTTTCTTTTCCATATACTAATTATCTAATTGTTTAGATTCATCGTGGCGGAAAACCAAAATCATGAACTCTACGATTGTAGCAATTACTACCAAGAGCACTATATTCCACCAAGAAAGCAAACGATTGGCCTGGAGGATCAGGGCTATGACCAAAGCCAAAGAAAAAATAATTGCCTGACGAAATGACTCGCATACCATGATCCTAGCAATACCTCGTTTTCTATTCCAAAGTTTCCTCAACCAAAATCCAAAAAGTGAGAACGTACCCAAGACAGCCAAAAACAAAACAAAGTAAAATAAGGTAAATACCACTAATTGACCTTGATAGGGATCAAAGTTGTTTATAATTATAAAAAAACCCAGCCACGCAAGTAATGTGGCCAAAATCATAATAACGTTGTAAGTTTTTATATTCACCCCGTTAGAAATTAATAATCTTCTCACTTTTGCCCCGATAGAGAATAAGGTGTAAAAATTTCTAACGGGGTTCATCTCACGATTAAATATACTAGAAAATAAGGGAAAAATCAACCCAAGAACCTAAGCCTATAAACCACTATATCAGAAAACCTATTATTCAAAATTCTAATAAATTGATCCTGCTGAGTCTCTATTTCTACATGTAAATCCTTGCACAAAACAGCTACTACCAAGACTCCCTCCCGCCAATAAACCGCCCTGGCTTTGATCTGAGCCTCTGAGCCAAAAAAATTGCCAATAATATCATTGGCCTGGGAAACAACCAAAGAACCCTGGATTTGGAGCCTGATGCCTTTATTATCCATTGAGTCGCTAGCAATATCTTTTAAACTTTGCCAAGACATTTATTCACCTAACTCATCATTTCTAAACTCTATCTCTATATTATCTATTAATTTTGTTTTAAAAAATTTAGAACCCTTCATATCGACCACCTTATCAATCGGTACACCCCTCTTTTGACACTCTTGTAAAAAATCATCATAGGCTTCTACTGTAAAAGAAATATGTTCTATACCAGGTCTTAAATCGGCTAGATCAGCATTTGGCTTGGGTTCAAACATCTCTATCCTAGGAACTACAATTCCGTCGGCCTGTAGATAATCTTTAAAGCGATAAATTCGATTTCTTCTTTCATGAATTACAGAGTCTTTTATCATTTTAGAATTTTTCAAAATGATCTGGTGATAAATATCAAATTCGTTACCGGACATCACCTGAAAACCTAAATGGTCTCCTGAAAATCTATCATCCTTTAAATCAATATCAAATTTTTTAGCAGCCGCTAAAACAAGCGGAATATAAGACTCCAAAAATTCGTTGAGTTCTTCATTTGAATGTATCGGATAAGTAGGCATATTTATTTATTAAAAAAATGTTTTTCCCACATTCTCCTAAACCAAGGCAAAGACAAGGTGGATAGTAAAAATCCTATTGTCGGTACTATAGAATTCAACCATGGTTTAGGTATTTCTATGGCCAACATATACAAACTCAAAATAAGGTAAGTAAAGACCATCAGTAGTATCCGACGCATATAACTACGTTCCCAGGCCTTGTCTGCTTCTACACTCTTATTCCGTTGTTTAATATCTTCAATATCTTTTTTTATTTGTTCAAAATCAGACATACATTATTTGTTATTCAATTTTGCGTGCGGGCAGATCTTGTTGAAATCACAGGTAGCGCAAACATAGCCCGGTGTAGCAGTAAAATCGTGGCTTGTAATTTGTTCAATGATTTTTGCTACCCATTCTTTGACTTTGGCTATTTCCTTGTCTGTACCAACAAAGGAAACTACTGTATTGCTGGTCAAATAATAAAAAGTAAGATTTTTTATCTTAGTCTTAAAAACATCTTGAGCTGCTATCTGATAAAGTAATAGTTGTTTTTTATCATCAAAGGTCAATTTATCTTTGGCTTTACCAGTTTTGTAATCTATAATCTCCCAAGCGTCTTTATCAACATCTACTCGATCAAAAACACCACGCACACTATACTCGCCTACTTTGATAGTAAAACCTTTTTCCAAGAACAAAGGTACAGTCCATTTATCTTGGTGAGTCCTATAAAACTCCTTGAGGCTCTTGATACCTTCCTGATAATATTTTTCCTTTTGAGTTTCAGATTCATACCAATCATCGATCCATGACTCTTCATAAAAATCTAACAGCTCTCGCTCACTTGGATACTTTACTGCCTTGCCCTTGCCAAACAAATCCGCTTGACCGCCATTTTCTCTATCAATAATGGTTTGATAAAACTTTTGTAAAGTAGAGTGCATGGTTTTACCGAAACTGAAGTAGGCATTGCCCTTGGTCGGTACCTTGGCGATGAATTGATAAAAATATTGCCAAGGGCATGACTCATAAGCCTTGAGCTGAGAAAAAGAAAATGTCTTTGGTGTTTGATACTCCGGCTTAGAAGACTTCTTGTCCATATTTTCTGGTTCTTTGACCGGACTAGGTATTAGCTGAGATGCTATTTTGACTTCATCCAAAAATCTAGATGGTTTTTTGTCTCGACTACCACCATAGTCTTTGGCCCAAGTCAGATAAACTGCCTCCTTGGCTCGAGTAAGTGCTACATAAAATAAACGTCTTTCTTCTTGCAAATGCGCATCACCAGTCGGTAAGTCTTCTTTGATAAACTCCTCAGGTATTTCAATTGGATCTTTACGTTCAGTACTAGGAAATCTAAGATGGACTAGGTTGGTCACAAATACATATTTAAATTCTAGACCCTTAGCACCATGAACTGTCATGACTTTTACTACATCAGGACCGGCTTCGGCATCATACTGAAGAGCCCCTAGCTCACCAGAGTCTAGTTCCATATCAATCATTTCTAAGAATTCATGGACCGAAGTGCTCTTGATAGCCTCTTCTTCCCAGGACCTTACTTTGCGATAAAATTGATTGAGAAAATGAAGTTGATCTTTGTTATATTGATTCTGCTCAATAGTAAGCAGCTGCAGATAACCACTATCCTCTAACCAATGATAAATCACCTGAGAAACCGGCTTGTCTTTGGCTAGTTCGGTGTGTTTGTCTATATTGGCAACCACCTCTTCTATTATTCTTTGCTCACCTAGTGGTAGTTTGATATAACGATGATTATTTTTAGTGGCATAATAAAGACTCCAAGACTTTTTCCTAGCTAGATGATTGAGATTGATAATAGTCTCTATCTTTAATCCCGTTACTGGCAAAGATAATATTCTAAAAAAAGCTGGAGACTCGTGATAATTATCAATCAGCTTCAAATAAGCCAAAATATCTTGGACAATATCCTGAGTATAGAGGCCACGAGAAGCCATAAACTGATGGGGCATGCCCAACTTTCTCATCATAGAAACAAAACCCTGTGCCTGATCATTGGCTCTAACTAAAATAGCAAAATCAGACCATTGAGCATCTTTGTTTTTCTTTTTTAGTTCTATGACCTTGTTGAGGATACCGTCTATTTCTGAATTTTTATCCTCATACGACAGGACATCTACCGAACCCTTGATATCTAAATGGCTGGTTAATTTTTTATTGAGTGGGTTTTCCCTGCCATCCGAAGCTTTAGCGTAGGATCGGTTTTTTTTGTATTGATACTCTAGTCTATCTGGATCGTTGAGCTGGATAAAATTATAAGCTGTATCCAAAATCTTTTGACCAGAGCGATAATTGTCAGTCAAAAATATTTCGCTAAGCACGGGCCAAGAAGCTTTCTTCTTTCCGTATTCTTTTTTAAAATTCAAAATATTGGAAATAGCAGCGCCTCTAAACTTGTAAATAGCCTGATCGTCATCACCGACTACCATTAGATTATTTTTTGGAGCAGCGATAAGTTTTATCAATTCATATTGAGCCCAATTAGTATCTTGAAATTCATCTACTAAAATATATTTAAATTGCTCACGAAATTTTTTGAGTACCTGCGGACGCTTTTGAAATAATCTAAGCGTATAATTTATCAGGTCACCAAAGTCCAGGGCGTTATTATCCAAGAGTAATTGCTGATAGACATGGTAGGCGTTGGCCACTTCTCGAATACGAGCTATTTCCATCTTTGCTTCTTCTCTGTCACCAGCCTGATCCGTATCTAGATGAAGACCTTCGGCATATTTGAGATAGTCCTCGGGATAGACCACCTCATCTTTGAGTCGAGAAAAATGTGATAATAAGGAATGAATAAATCTAGTCGGATTTCCCAATGGAGCGTAATAATCCAAATTGAATTTATCTAAATTTTCTCTAACTATCATCCAAGCGGCCGTAGAATCCAATAATTTAAAATCGTTGGATATACCAATGTCAAGTGCATAGTCTTTGAGCACTCGCTCACAAAAACCATGAAAGGTATGAATCCATAAATCGGCATACCCCAAAGGTAGTAGTTTATCAACCCGCTCAGCCATTTCTCCAGCAGCCTTTTCTGTAAAAGTAACTGCCAATATTTCATCTGGCTTAGCCTTATCTTGCTCTATCAGATAAGCCATTCTTTGACTAATAACCGTGGTCTTACCTGTACCAGCCCCAGCAATTAAAATAGCCGGCCCCTGATCGTGGGTTACCGCCTGTTTCTGGGCTTTATTTAAGTATGATAAATCTATTGCCATATATCCTATTTTAGCCTAAAAAACAGGACTTGGCAAAAATAAAAAAGACCTAATATTAAAAGGTCAAAAAAACCTAATTGACTGTGATCTAACGAATACTTTGATAACCGCCAGGTACACC
>CALDOH010000141.1 GCA_937912185.1 uncultured bacterium
CTTAGAATTTTTCATAGAATCATATGAGTAAAAGAACCGAACAAGTAGCAGAACTACTTCGCTCAAATATAAACCAAATAATAGTAAAAGATTTTGAAGCGCCAAAAGGAACTCTTATCTCGGTCTCTGAAGTAACCGTCTCTCCTGATTTAAAAAATGCCACCTGCCTGGTCAGTGTAATCCCCAACAACAAAATAGGTTCTGCTCTAGAAGCTATCAAAAAATTTGCTGGACACGCCCAAAGAGAGCTGAGCAAACGTATGGCTATCAGGGCTACGCCACGAATAAAATTTGCACTTGATGAAAGAGACCTAAAATACAAGGCAATAGACGATGCCTTAAGCGAATAAAGACCTAAAAGAGGGTCTTTTTTGTTAACTGGCAATAAGGATTGACTTAGTCATATATTTTGGCTATACTCACTGGCTATGCAAAATCACAAGACCACAAGTCAAGCAATATATCAGCATTTGGAGAGTGCCAATGATGTATTGATAGTGTCCCACCAAAAACCAGACGGTGATACTCTGTGTGCTAATTTTGCTTTGTATAAATTCTTAAAAGAGAAAAATAAAAATGTTACTAGTTTTTGTCTTGATCCCGTTCCGGATAGTTTAAAGTTTTTGCCCTATAGCCACAATCTAAGCAATGACCACAAGGTCTTTACCAAAAGCTACGACACAATCATTGTAGTTGATTCTGGCAGCCTAGATTATGCTGGTATAGATGGGCTGATCTCAGCTATACCATCCAAGTACACCATGATAAATATAGATCACCATGCTTCCAATCCACACTATGGAGATATCAACCTAGTAATTACCGACGCCTCCTCTACCGCCGAGGTCCTCTACCGTTTATTTATGGATTGGAAAATCAATTGGGACGAAGAAATGGCTAGCGCCCTAGTCTGTGGTATAGTGACCGACACTGGAGGATTGAAAAACCCAGCTACAACCTACCAATCATTAGATGCAGTCGCTGATTTGGTAAACAAGGGTGCCAATCCTCATCAGATAATGAATCTAACTATCAATAATACTGACATTGCTAGTCTCCGACTTTGGGGACGAGCCTTGGAACGTTTGAAAAAAAATAAAAAATATGATCTAGTCTATACTTTCATAACCAACCAAGATTTGATTGACTGTGGAGCAAGTGAGTCTGCCAGTGAAGGACTAGCTAATTTTCTTCACATTCTCAAAGATGGCTCAATCTCCATGGTACTAAAAGAAACATCTAATGGCTACGTTAAGGCCTCTCTTAGAACCACTAGTAAAACCGACTTATCAAAACTAGCTCAAATCTTTGGTGGTGGTGGACATAAAAAAGCCGCTGGCTTTTCCTTGCCAGGTAAGCTAGTCTATGATAATAATAAATTAAGAATTGTGTAATTAATCGTCACTCTGGAGCGGAGCGATAGAGTCTACTATAATAAATTTAAGTAGATTCTATCAGTCACTATGTTCCTTCCAGAATGACACAACAAAACATATGTTAATACCTACAGTAATCGAAAAAGAAGCCGGCGGCGAAAGAGCTTATGATATCTACTCCCGCTTACTTAAAGAAAGAATCATCTTTTTGGGTGATGCCATTGACGATAGAGTTGCCAATCTTATTATTGCCCAATTGCTTTTTTTGGACTCACAAGATAGCAACAAAGCAATTCGTATGTATATCAATTGCCCTGGTGGCTCCGTGACCGATGGTTTGGCAATTTATGACACCATGCAACACATCAAGAGTCCAGTCTCAACTATCTGTGTTGGCCTAGCCGCTTCTATGGCTGCCCTGCTACTAACAGCTGGTGCTAAAGGACAAAGATTTGCTCTACCAAATTCTGAAATACTAATTCATCAAATAATGGGTGGTGCTAGTGGACAAGCTAGTGACATAAAAATAAAAGCTGAGCAGATTTTGAAACTAAAAAAACGTCTAAATAAAATCTTACAAAAACATACCAATCAGCCAATGAAAAGGATTGAAAAAGATACCGACCGCGACTACTATATGACCTCTGAAGAGTCACTGGAGTATGGCCTGATAGACAAAATCATAAAATAATCGCCATCAGCTCTGGGCATCACTTTTCCAATTTCAAAAAATATGTTAATATTTTCGCAAGGCGGGTTACTTGGGTTCTTTAACCCGATTGACAATACTCGTCACGAGACCATCAGTGTATAGCGTCCCTCATTGCCGAAAGACTTTGAAGTGATGTTATACAATTACTGGTGGTCTTTTAATACTCTTGATTTTTATAAACCTTTGTGGTAGATTGAGTCATGAGGATTGGAAAAATATCCACAAAAAAGACAAAATCCTCAGTAAATAAGTAATTAATTTACTGTTTTGGAAGATTCTATACTAAAGTATTGATACACCATAAAAAGAGCTTATACCTATTATTTTCTAAAAAATAATAATGTCTATAAACAACTTAACAATCGAATTAAAAGTAAAAATTATTGCCTAATTACAAAAATTAGGTTGTTTATATTAGTCTCTAAAACCAAAAACAGTAAACTGGAAAGTTTATAAACAAATGGAATTCATCTGGATTATTGCCGCTCTAATCGCTGGTGCGATTTTTGGGTTTGTTATTAAAAAAATAATGACCAGTCAGACTATCAGCTCTGCCGAAAGAAAGGCTGAAAGTATTCTGTCTGAGGCTAAACAAAAAAATAAGGATTTAATTTTAGAAGCCAACGATCAAGCCCTCAAGCTTATTGAAGAGGCTAAGACCGAAGAAAAACAAAGACGAGGTGAACTTCGTCAGACTGAAGAAAGATTGAGTAAACGTGAAAGTTTGTTTGATAAAAAGTTGATGGAACTCGAAGGAAGTAAACAAAGCATAGAAAACAGCAAAAAAGATATTTCCAAGACCAAAGAAGAAATCAAGCAGATCAGAGAACTACAACTGGCTAAGCTAGAAAAAATTGCTACCTTATCAAAAGAGGAAGCTAAAGAGGTAATCATCAAAAATACTGAAACTCAGATACAAGATGAGCTACTTCATAGGATGCGTAAATTAGAAAATCAAGGCAACGAAGAGCTAGAAGCTAAGGCTCGCGATATGTTGACTGCTGTAATCGAACGTTGCGCTGCTCCTCATACAGTAGAAACTACCACCACTGCTGTTTCTCTACCAAATGAAGAAATGAAGGGTCGTATTATCGGCCGTGAAGGTAGAAATATCAAAACCATAGAGCAATTAACTGGTGTAGAAATTATCATTGATGATACTCCGGAATCAATCTTAATTTCCGCCTTTAACCCTATCCGCCGACAATTGGCCAAACGATCATTGGAAAAGTTAATGGTAGATGGTCGTATTCATCCAGGTAGAATTGAAGAGACTATCACTCAGGCCAAAAAGGAATTAGCCTTGGATATCAAAAAGGCTGGTGAAGAGGCCGCCTATCAAGCTGGTATCGTCGGTCTAGACAACAAATTACTCCAAATTTTAGGTCGTTTAAAATACCGAACTAGCTATGGCCAAAATCAACTCCAACACGCTTTGGAGGTTTCTCACTTATCCGGCTTACTAGCAGCTGAATTAGGCGCTGATGCTAATATTTGTAAAAAAGGTGGCCTGCTCCACGACATCGGTAAAGCCCTGGACCATGAAATCAAAGGCTCTCACCCAGATATTGGTTATGATTTGATGAGAAAGTTTGGTCTACCAGAAGAGGTGGCCTATATGTCTGTTGCTCATCACGAAGACAAGCCGAAAACTCTAGAAGGTGTTATAGTAAAAATAGCAGACGCTATTTCTGGATCTCGCCCTGGTGCTAGACGTGATTCTTTTGAAGAATACATTCAACGTCTAACTGAATTAGAAAATACTGCCAAAACTTTTGCCGGTGTTGAAAAAGTCTATGCTATCCAGGCTGGCCGAGAAATTAGGGTCTTTGTTTCACCAGAGGAAATCGATGACTACAAAGCTATTAAGTTAGCTCAAAACATTGCTAACAAAATAGAAAATGACCTCAAATACCCAGGTGAGATAAAAGTAACCGTTATTAGAGAAAAAAGAATTACTGAGTATGCCCGATAAAACAACTAAAATTATTTTTATTGGCGATGTCTCTGGCGTTCTTGGCCGACAAGGCGTCAAAGACATGGTACCTAAATGGAAAAAAAAGTATTCCCCTGATATTTTTATTGCCAATATCGAAAATCTAGCCCACAACAAAGGCGTTACTCTAAAAACTATGGAAGAAATTTCCGTCGCTGGCATTGATGCTTTTACTGGCGGTAATCACATTTGGAAAAAATACGACATTGCCACCTTAGCCAGAGAAACTGATTATAAAATCTCCTGCCCAGTCAATGATCACCGTACTCCCAAAAAGTACCGCTATCAAACAATTAATATAAATGGCACTCCGCTAGTAATCATTAATCTAGCTGGTCAAACTTTTGTCAATTATGAAGATGAAACGCTGAGTAATCCTTTTTTGGAAATCGATAAAGTACTAAAAGAAGTTCCTAAGAACGCCAACATCATCGTTGATATGCATGCCGAAGCTACTAGTGATAAAAGAGCTATGGGATTTTATCTTGATGGTCGCATCTCCACTCTTTTCGGCACTCATACTCATGTACCCACAGCTGATGCTCAGATTTTAGCCAAAGGAACTGGCTACATCACCGATGTCGGTATGACTGGCGCATATGATTCTATTTTGGGTATTAAAAAAGAAATTATTATTGAAAAGTTCCTAACAGACAAGAAAATTATTCACGACTTGCCTAGAACTGGTCAAATTGAGATAAATGCACTATTATTAGAGATAGATAATAAAAGTCATAAAACAACTCATATTGAGTTGCTTAGAAAAATAATTAACTAAGGAGGATATATGAATAAAGCCCAATTGATAGAAACCATTGCTATCAAAGCTGGCGTCAGCAAAAAGGAAGCTGAAGACGTGCTCCAGGCTTTAGAAGACCTAGTAATAGAAAGACTCAGAGACCACAAGGAAGTTACCTTGACTGGTTTTGGTACTTTCTCTGCTAGAGTCCGACACGCCAGAAAAGGTGTTAACCCTCAGAAACCATCTGAGCGGATTGATATCCCTGAGGTAGTAGTGCCAAAATTTAAAGCTGGCAAAACCCTAAAAGACGCTCTAAAAAAATAATATTGCATGGAGCTAACACTCAAACAGATAAAACAAGACCCACGCTTGAATTCATTTATCGACCAAACGGAAAAATATCTCAAAGCTTTGGGGTATACTGATCATGGCCGAAGACACCTTGATATTGTCAGTGATCGAGCCAAAAAAATTGCCAACAAGCTTGGTCTCAATCAACACGACCAAGAAACAGCAGCAATTGCTGCTTGGTGTCATGATATGGGCAATTTTTTGGGTCGGACTCAACACCATTACTGGGGAGCAATGCTTTTTTCTCAATGTTATATCAATCAGGCCAATCCTGATGACGTAACTAAAATCACTCAGGCAATTGTCTCTCACGACAAAGATGATCTTAAGATAGTCGACAAAGTAACTGCCTGCGTTATCATCGCCGACAAATCTGATGTTCATCGCCTTCGAGTCTTGAACAAAAATATGAAAGAAATCAAAGCTGATATCCATGACCGAGTCAACTACGCTGTCACTGATAATAGGCTAAATATCGACAAACAAAAAAAGACTATTACCCTAGCCCTTAAACTTGATACTAAATTCACTGATATAATAGATTACTTTTCTATCTTTGTTGAACGTATGAACTACTGCCAAAAAGCAGCTGCTTATCTGGGCTATACTTTTCACCTACAAATAAACAACACCAAACTAGCCTAGTCAATATATAAAACCAAACCCACTTTTGGACCAACTGCTTGGTCCTTTTTTGTATCCCAATCATGAATTGAATACATCAGGTTTTCTTCACTATAGACAAAATCTGCCCCATACTGAGTACCAGGATCATTGGTAATGAACTTATCATCAACGTATCCTTTAACTACCAACATATGATAATCTGGTCCATCATTTTTAAAATATGGATTGGCTAGTTTATGACCATCAGCTGGGATTATAACAGGCAAGCCCTTATTCAAATAATCTCTAATCTTATCAGCTGTTAAGTCCTCTATCAACTCCGCGCGGTAGTTGAAAGTGGCTAGAGTAAGGTCAACCACCTTTGTACTAGGTAAGTTATTGTGCCCACCCCAATTATCTTCCTGCCACTTTACCATGCCCGATAAAATTTCTTCCTGCTCTTCTATACTAGGTAAGTTGATATCTTGATAATAATAACTTAGCATCAAAATGCTAGCCTCTTCACAAGCATCCTGAAAAGGCTGGTCCCAATTTTTGCTCGGCGCCTGAGAAATAAAAGGTACTGCCAAGTTGATGCTGGTCTTGACGACCACTGGCACTGGTTCAGGCGCTGGCACTGGTTCAGGCGCTTCCTCCTCAACTAAAACTTCTTTAGTGGTACTAGTAGCCTCTTCGTCTGGCTTTACTACAAACTCTTGGTATCCTTGCGTTGGTGGTAAATCTACCTTAATCAACTCTGGCCCTCGGTTTTTATAAACCCAAGCCAAAACAGCTACAATAACAATAAGTATGATAAATAATATTTTTTTCATAAACCTATCTTAGCAACAAATGACAGTATTGACAATAAGACAAATCCATAGTATACTATGTAGTTCCAAGATAGCTAGTTCCTTGCCATGGAAGGCAATGCCGAAAGGCTAGACATATGTCACCCATACAACTCAGCTTAGCAATCGTGCCAACGCTAGTCTGGCTAATGATTGGGGTATTCTGGCTTCGTGGCTACACCGGTGGTATGATGGGCCTAGCCATCGCTGCTCTCGGATTCAGTAGTGCTATAGCTCTGATTGGCATCATCGTCAATCCTACACCCTGGTCACTATCGGCCGTTCTGTTCGTCTTCTTCTGCTACGTCTTCGTAGCTTGCTCTCTGACTTGCTATTTTGACAATAGCGAAGAAAACAACAGCTACGACTAGCCTCCATACACTCCCACGGGAGTGTTTTTTATTTATCTCAAGCGTAGTCAATGAATTGACAAAGATAAGAACAAGCTATAAGATAATTCTGTCCCGTAACGGAGTACCCTCAATGCAAAGGAAGAGCAATGCCATTGCCCACGTGGCTTAATGTCACTATCTTGACCTTCCTTGGTCACTTACTATTGCTCAAAACCTTGGGAAGATCATCCCACAGAGACGAATTCATCCAGGGTCTGATCTGGACTGGCACCCTCTGCTTTTGGGCTTTTGTCTTGACCATTCCGGCTAATCTATGGTGGTCTGAAAAGGTCCTTGATATTTTCCTCACCTCTGCTTCGTTCTTTCTAGGGCTCAGCCTATCTCTGTTTTTGGAGTTTCGACTCCGACGACCTCATGGCCAAGCCAGCCAACAACTATAACCATCCGCTACAGGGTGGTTTTTCATTCTACAAAAATTCTATTACGATATTGTAAAGCTTCTAGCACATATTCATCTCTTATATTGGAATCATTCGCTAAGTCTGCTATAGTTCTAGCTACTTTTAAAACTTTAAAATGAGCTCGAGCTGATAATTGTAGATTGTCTGTAGCCTGACGTAGTATTTTTTGACCAGACTCAGTTAATACGCAATATTTTCTAAGTGTTCTGAAATCTATATCACTATTTAAGTTAGCCTGACGTTCTGCTTGCCTATAACGAGCTAACGAAACCCTTTGCTTAAATGCTTCTGATGATTCTGAACTATCAACATTATCTAAATCTTGGCTCTTAACTCTCTTGACCGACAGATGAAGATCTATTCTATCCAAAACTGGCCCGGAAATTCTTTTTTGATAACGCCTGATATCAATCGAAGAACATTTGCACTCCTTTAATTCATCACTAAAGTAACCACAGGGGCAGGGATTGGCCGTAGCTAATAATATAAAATTAGCTGGAAAATCGAAGCTTCCTTTTACTCTAGAAACAGTAATGACTTTATCCTCTAGTGGCTGCCTCAGTGCCTCAAGTACTGGCCGTGGAAACTCCAAAATCTCATCTAAGAACAAAACATTATTATGAGCCAAGCTAATCTCTCCTGGTTTTGGCCAAAATCCACCACCAACAATAGCTGAAACCGAAG
>CALDOH010000142.1 GCA_937912185.1 uncultured bacterium
ATAACTATAGCCCTCTTGGCCACCATCACGGACTTTGGCTACGTAGCCAGACTCAGCTGCTCTGATTGGCGTACCCTGTGGTGTAGCTAGGTCAATAGCATTGTGTTCAAAAATATAACGATAAGGATAATCACTATCATGGAAATAAGCAGTAATGATGCGAGAAGGTACAGGCCACATTAGACCGTCGCTCTCAATACCAATTTGCTCAAGTTGGCGGTTAAGCTTTTCTCGAGCAATTTGCTCCATATAAACAATGTCGCTATTTATCTTTTCTTGGTCTTTTTTGGCCTCTTCAAGCATTTCTTGATATTTGGCCTCTTGTCCTTGAGTGACAGACATCAAGTAGTATTTAGCTACTTTTTGTCCATCTAGACTGGCCTTTTTGTTTTCCAAAATACCCTTAAGTGTACCAATTTCAGTTTTTTCTTCTTGTAAAGATCCTTTGTCTTGTTCTAGAGCAATTTTAAATTCCTTGAGCTCATATACACCATCAACTAGGGAATTTTGCATGCTTTCAAGGCGATCAAGCTCAGCCATAAAGTCACTGAAGTTTTCATTGAGTAGTAGTATTTCTAAAACAGAATTTTTTTTCTGTTCACGATGTAGTTGGCGGATGGTTTCACCGAGGATCTCTTTTTGATCATTAATCTCTCTTTCCTTGGCTTGGATTTTTAATCCAGTATTTTCTATTCTTAACTCTAGAGTCTCTACTTCAAGTTCAGTAGTTTGAATTTCTAAATTAATTTTGGCAATACTTTCGTTCAAAGTGCTAACCTGATCGGAGAGGTTGTACAAATCTCTTTGTTTGGCAGAGATATTTTTTTTGTAAATATCAATCTGACGTTTTAATTCTTGGATTTCAGATCGACGTTCATTTATATCTTGATTAATTTCCCAAATTTCTTGGTTTTCAAAATCATCCAAAGTATACTCGGTTGCTTTAATATTTCCAGGATAAAAAATCAAACTCAATAAAGAGATTGCTAATAAACTATGAGTTAATTTTGTGAGCTTTGTTTTTATTTTCTGCATAGGTTTAATCTAGAGTATATTATATTATACCACAAAATCATTAATATGCCAAAAGTACTATTTTAGTTTGACAATAGCTTGTTTTATCCTAGTCAAACTTTCTTGTTTGCCGAAAAACTCTAGCAATTCGATAGGAGAAGGACTTTTGTCTTTGCCAGACAGAGCTACTCTAATAGGCCAAAAGATATCCCCAGGGCTTAAATGGTGTTGAGTAGCTACTTCTTGGATCATGGCGTTTAGTTTTTCGTCTTGCCAGAATTGGTCTTCAAATTTGCCCAAGGCACCCAAGGCTAGGTCTAGGCCATGTTTTGTTTTGTCTAGGTCTGACTTTTTGAATATTAATAGTTCGGCTGGATAATCTGGTAAGGTAA
>CALDOH010000143.1 GCA_937912185.1 uncultured bacterium
CACCTTTCCCTCACGGTACTAGTTCACTATCGATCACCAAAAGTATTTAGCCTTAGCGCATAGTGACGCTAACTTCACACAAGGTTTCACCGGCCTCGTGCTACTCAAGAAAATTATCTACATATTATTCCTACTTTTTGTTTACAGGACTATCACCTTCTTTGGCTGAGCTTTCCAGCTCATTCTACTAAACAAAAATAATTATGTATTGGAACTCCAAGCTCCAAAACGATAACTTCTTATAACCCCTCATGCAGCGTTAAACTTGGATTATTGCATTATCTCTCACTGATTCCGAAGAACCAGATCAAAATAATTTATCACACATAAGGTTTAGGCTCTTCCCATTTCGCTCGCCACTACTCAGGGAATCGAGATACTAATAAAAATTAATGACAAAACTAGTTGTCAATAATTTTTATTAGTACATTAATTCTTTCTTTTCCTCCAGTTACTAAGATGTTTCAATTCACTGGGTTGTCTCTGACTAGCCTATGTATTCAGCTAGTAGTTTCCGCGCTTTTCACGGAAGGGTTTCCCCATTGGGAGATCTCCGGATCAAAGGTTGCTTATCACCTCCCCGAAGCTTATCGCAGATTGCTACGTCCTTCATCGTCTTTTGATGTCAAGGCATCCACCATATACTCTTGTTAGCAACCACCAAAAATTCTGAAAACTTTTGGTGTAAAAATTTTGTTATACAAGATGTAAATTTATATATTATAAAGATGCTCATAAACATTTGTTGATATTTATGATTTGTTGTATTCAGTTTTCAATGTCCATCCCCCGTTCAACTTAAAATTTCAACATTGTAGTCTCACAGGTTTGTCCCTCGGCCATAGCCCTACGGGCGAGGCTTAACCGACAATAAGTAGTCTTGTAGGTAAATCGCCTAGGGCCTATCTACTTAAAAGACTACTTGCTATCGATTAATTTAAAGTGTTCAAAAATCCGCTGGGAAGCGGACCTTACGCAAACTCCAATTTTGCCTAAAATCCTATGCTTTTAATTTGTTTAAATTTATTAACATTTTTTTGGCGAAATCTAGTTTTAAATAATATTTAAGTTTTTTATATCAGCCGTATTATATATCAGTTTTCAAATTTTGTCAAATATATAAGACTGTTGATAAGGTGTTTATTATCTTACAACAAAACCCTCATATTTATGAGAGTTTTGTCCATAAACATGTTTATTTGTGGATTTTTATTATAAAATCTCCATTTTCAGGAATTTGGCACCAAATTTAATGGCATCAGACTTTTCAGCCATCCAAATATCAGCTCTATAGTAATATCTAGCATTCATACGATCTTCAACGATAAACTCTTTATCACCAAAAACCTCGGGAAGACGCACGATTGTGCCAATTGGTAAGAAGTTAGCAGCCAGTACTCCATCACGAGTACGGGTACCGGATGCAGTAATAAAGGGGGTATCATCGGTCTGTTCAGGCAAACTATTATAAGCACTAACTGTAATATACATAGTTCTACGAGCTTCTCTGGGACCAATATCTGGCAAAGTAGGGCCATCATAATAAGCCTTGATGCTCAGTTTTGGCCTAGGACCAGCAAATTCATCTTCAATAGTCTGAGAACCAGTCATATTAGGTACACTAAAAAAAGCAATACTAATCAATAAAAACAGTGGTTTCAAGTACTTTTTCGAACTTTTTTCAATTGTTTTTATAATTAATTTCATATAATTCCTAAAATAAAAACCCCTCTGTGTTGGGATTATAAACTAATAATAGCACACAATCTTAGTTTTGTCAATAGAAGGTGGAAAAATACATTTGAATCCCAAAATAAAAAGTGTTATACTATTATAACTTTTAACAAATAATCTTTTTAAGAATAGATAGATTTTTAAAAAGAAAGGAGATACAAAAAAAATGGAAGAACATCGTCAAAAAGGAGCTATCGACAACATGCGCCCTAAAGCAGCCTTTAAGGTTGGCTTGCTAACTGGTATTGGAGTCATGTTCGTAATTGGTTTCTTTATTCTGCTTGGCATGATGCTAAGTGGTGATGGCATTAAGCTCGGCAAGAGCGACGCTGCCAAAAAATATGTTGGTGGCGACACTGTAATTGTAGACAGTCTAGATCAAGATTTGGTTGATGCCGCAACAAAACTAGGTCTTGATGGTGATACCTTTGCTAGTTGCCTAAATTCTGGCGAGCAAGAGGCTAAGGTAAATAATCATAGTACTCAAGCTGCCGCTTCTGGTGGTCGCGGTACTCCACATAATGTACTTATCGCTGGTAATATCAAAGTAGCAGTACCCGGCGCTCTACCATATGCCTCACTCAAAGCTTTGATTGATCAACTACTAGCTGGTGAAAGTCCAGAAAGTGCTGATCCAAATATCCAGATCACTCCTTTGGATAAAGAAAATGATTGGATCAGGGGTAACGCTGATGGTAAAGTAAGTATAATAGAGTTCTCTGACATTGACTGTCCATACTGTGCTCGACATCACGACACTATGAAACAGTTAATGACTGAATACGGCGACCAAATCTCTTGGGTCTATCGCCACTTCCCATTAACTCAACTTCACCCAGATGCTTTCCACAAAGCTGAAGCCGCTGAATGTGCTGGCGAGCTAGGTGGCAATGAAATTTTCTGGCAATATCTAGACATATTATTTGCTGGTTAGTATAAACTCTAAAAACTCCTGCTCTTGAGCGGGAGTTTTTTGTTTGGCAAAATAATTTCGAATAAAAAAAGGCGTTGCTAGGCAACGCCGTGTTAGGGTTTGGGTACAGCCCGAAGGCTTAGGACTTCACCGCCCCGAGCTTGGCCTTCAGCAGACCCGGCAGGGTGTCGTCGAGCGGCTCGAGGCTGTAGGTGGCACGCACCGACGGCA
>CALDOH010000144.1 GCA_937912185.1 uncultured bacterium
TACCTACCTATCAGTCCTTGGTGTTTTTGCCATTAGTTTAAAATCAAAAAGTTTAAGAATAAAATAATATGAACAAGCCAAAAAAATATCGAATTTATCTTGGTGCCGATCACAATGGCTTTAAGCTAAAAGAATATATCCAAGACTACTTAGAGGCTAAAGGCTACAAAGTAGAAGACCTGGGCAATATAAAACTTCAGCTAAAAGATGACTATCCCGACTATGCTAAAGCTGTGGCCAAAAAAGTCCAAAAGTCTAAGACTGCTTTAGGTATTCTTTTTTGTGGTAGTGGTCAAGGTATGTGTATGACCGCCAACAAACTCAAAGGTGTACGAGCAGCCTTGGCCTGGTCAGTTAGCTCTGCCAAGAAATCTCGCTACGATGATGACTCAAATATAATTTGTCTGCCAAGTTGGCACATCACTCAGGAGCAAGCTAGACGAATAATAAATGGCTGGCTGACAACAGAGTTTGGTAACAAGGCTAGATATAAGAGAAGGATAAAAAAAATTCATGCCTAAAAATGTTCGAATTGTGCCAGCTATACTGGTAAAAAATAAAGCTGGTTTTGAAAAACAATTTGCTAAAATAAAAAAAGATTTTAAATATATCCAAATTGATATCATGGATGGCATTTTTGTCAAAGAAAAAAATGATATCCGTCCTGATATTATCAAAAACCTAGTAAGGGGTTATAGACTGGAAATACACTTGATGGTAGACGCCCCCTCTAAATATGCTACTCGTTGGGCTGGACTGTCCAATGTTAAAAAAATCATCTGGCACTATGAAGCCAATACAGACCATGCTCGCATCAAGGCTCTCAATAATCTTTTGAAAAAAAAGAAAATTCAAACTGGACTAGCTATCAAACCAAACACTTCCTTGGCTAAAATAAAAGACCTAATAAAAGATTTTAATACTATCCAAATCATGGCTATCAAGCCTGGCGCCCAGGGTAGAAATTTTCAACCAAAAATTTTATCAAATATCAGAGCCTTGCGTCATAGATATCCCAATCTAAATATAGCGGTTGATGGTGGAGTAAACGACAAAAACTTCTCAGCCATCAAAAAAGCCGGAGCAAATATCATTGCTATCGGCTCATATCTACAAAAATCACCAGATATGAAAAAAGCTTTAGCTAAACTAAAAACCTAACGTCGACGAATTTTCCCTTTTATACTAAAGAGTAATACCGCCCCCAAGACAGTAAACAAACCTATTATCAAAAATAAAAGATCAAAGCCGTATTGCTCTGCCAAAAATCCACCAGCGGCCGCAGAAGCGGCCATACCAATTCCTAAAATAACATCATAGAGGCTCCATTCAAAGGCCTCTTTTCTCTTGTCTATATGATGAGTAAAGATTGAATACCAACCAGGGTAGGCAATAGCCGCAGCCAGACCCAAAACACATTGTAGGATATAAAGCTGGGCTACGGAATCAATAAACATATAAGAAAAATAAGCCACTGCTGTCAGTGATGTTCCGAGTATTGATACCAACAGATCGTCGATTTCTGATTTGGAACGATCAATATACATACCCACTGGTACCTCAAAAACTGACTTAACTACCAAATAAATGGCTGCTGAAATTCCTACTACTTCGATACTACCACCGTTGATCTTGTCTGTTACAAAAATAGCAAAAAATGGGGCAAACAACTGATAAGAAGACCAAATCAAAAAATCTGACATTATCAAAACTTTGATTATCAGATTTACCTTGTAGTGTCTTATTGATCTCAAAATTGAACGAGAATACATAGTTACTATTTTTTAATTTCTGGCGTAGCCACTACTTTATGCACGGCTGGATTATAAATTGGAATCGTAAAATAAAATTGTGATCCAACATGCTTAATACTATCAACAAAAATTTCTCCTCCCATCATCTCTACAATCTGCTTGGTTATCCAAAGGCCAAGTCCAGTGCCAATAATTCCTCTAGTATCATCACTTTGAATTCGATAAAACTTTTCAAACAAATTTTTTCTTTCTTCGGCTGACATACCAACACCACTATCTTTGACCATGATAGTTAAAAATTTTTCATTTTCCTTTTTAGCAATAAGTTCTATTTCACCTTTTTTGGTATATTTGACTGCGTTGCCCAAAAGATTGATAACTACTTGCCTAAACTTATCTTCAGCTGCCCAAATTTTTGGTGAATCGTCAGGAATGTCTTTTTTAAATTTAAGACCCTTTTGCTCAATCCTAAGATCAAATTCATCAGCCAAAGAATTTAATATTTCAACTGTATTAAGAGGTTCTTGTTTTACAATCAAACGATTTTGCTCAATCCGAGAAACATTCAAAAGGTCTTCTATTAAATTACCCAGACGGTTAACTGAGGCTTCCATAATTTTGAAACCTTTTTCACCAGCCGCATTGAGATGACCGTAGTCACCTTCTAGCGTCATCGACAAAAATCCTTTGATAGTGGTGATCGGCGTCCTCAGTTCATGAGAAGCAATGGAAATAAACTCATCTTTCATCTTATCTACCTCTTTGAGTTTTCTAAAAAGCAAAGCATGCTCAAATAGACGCGTATTGAGGGCTAGCAATAAGATTACAATTAAAACAGTGATGGTTAAAATTATACCCGACTTAGTCAAAGTATCCTTGGCTAAATCGTCCATAACCTTGAGTGACATCTGTAGGCTTAGCAAAGCTTGTTTTTCACCAGCTTCATCATGAAGTGGTAATACCAACTCCCAGAAACGCTCTTCCGAACCAGTGGCTACTACACCTGATACTAAAGTAGCAATACCCTCATCCTTGTGCCAGGCAATAACATAGTTTAGATCTCCACTTATCCTCCCTACTTTCGACTCATCAAAACCAGCCATCAATTTAAATTCTTCGCCCTCTGGCACTAATATATCAAAAGTAAGGAGCGAAGAATTAGACTGTTGAATCAATCCTATTTTTTCCTGTAAATCATCGTAGTTATTAGCTTCTTTAAAAACAGCACTATCAAACATCAATCCCAAAGATAAAGCCTGACGTTGTAGACCAATATCAATATTTTTTTGGAATGAGTTAACTGAAGAAAGTGTGTTTAAAATAATAAACAAAGGAATCAAAAGAATCAGGATAATTCCATAAATTACCTGATAATTCTGTTTGAGAAAAAAATTGTTCTTAGATTTGGCCATCTTCTGCTCCTATGTCTGGGCCATTGTTTTTTCGACTATGCATAAACATAATGGCACCTAAAGCTAAAATAATTAGTAGAGCCGCTCCCAAAATATAATAAATCATCATGTTCTTTACATTGTCTGGGGCCTCGGAAGTATCGAAATAATCCTCAGCAGTCACCGCCTGAGCGCTCTTGACCAAAAAAGATATTGGTTTTGATTGTTTGATTATCTTGCCCGTATCGTCATTGACCGTGACATACACCTGGTGGTGTCCATCAGCCAAAGAATTTTTGATGTCGTAAGACCAATTACCACTAGCATCTGTCTTGGTAGACATAACCAACGGTAGGTCACTATAGAGATACAAAAATACCCAAGAATTAGCCTCGGCCTTACCTTTTAGGCCTAGCTTCTCTTCTGAATTATTTACTTCTCTTATAGAGAAACTTTTATCTACCTTTTTAGAAAATGCCTTTGGCTGTTCTAAGGCTAAGCCTGACAATATAATCTGGTCAATCACTGTCCTTTCTTTTTCCAAGACACCTGAACCATTTGGATTATAGCCATTTTGAATCTCAGTTCCATCATCATAACCATCACCATCACTATCTCTTTCATCTGGATTAGTACCGTAATAATCTTCCAGATCATCTGACAAGCCATCACCGTCACGATCTAACATCATGACTGCCTGATTCAAAATAGTAAGTTTCTCTTCATCCTCCAACACAGTTTCTTTAGTTGATCTAGTAAGAAGCACCCTAGCGCTACTGTTTGATTCTAGTGGCAAAATACCACTAACTCCTTTTTGTAACAACTTTTGATTTAAGTCTATTACTGTTATAGTTTGACCAATTAAAGGATCAACTGTTTCACCAATTGCTGTTTGTTGTTTTTGACCTACTACTAGACGATTTAAAAATTGGTTACGTAGGGTATCGGCACATAGACTTCTATCAGCCAACTGACAATCAACACTGCCACTATATTTTTCCAACAAATAATCCTGACACTCTCCAACATTTACAATGCCAGCTTCCTGACAGTCAGCTTCTACCTGAGTTCGACTGAGATAATCTTCACAGGCTACTACATCATAAATACTCTGTTCAATACAACTAGAATCAACCTGGTCCATAGTTGCTCTAAATCTATCACAAGCAGCCTGACTAGTAATGCCAACCTCTATACAGCTAGTATATAGCTCTATCACCATATTGCTAGTACTAGCAGAATCTCCTGTGGATGAGGCTTGATCACCATCGTCGGCTTGATCACCTGGATCATTATTTATGGTAACCTCCAAAGCTATGGTAGTAGAATAATCAACCACCGAAAGATTATAGACACCATTTGGCATGTCTCTTGAATCAATGTCCAACTTTATATAGACAAATGGCTTGGCAGTTTCATTACCAGCTCGATCAAAACCTATTTCTTCCATTTCATCCCAAGAACTTCGAGGAACAAAAAAATCAAATTCTTCACCGGATTCTTGATGCTTAAAAACCACATTAATCCCTTGTGTAGAATCAAGAGCACTTGATAAGGTAATAATTCTAAACAAACCACTGGTTTCTAGATTCATTCCCCAAAATTCAATATTGACGGCCTGACCACCCTCTTCATTTTCATCATTTAACACCTGTACAATATATGAATTAGGGGCAAAAACCATAGTACCCGCTATTTCGGTTCTGGCATTAATTTCATAATTACCATCTGGTATTTGAGTAGTGTCAAATGAAACTACATACTGTTGAGATACCTCACCAGCAGTAGCAATCCACACCTGCTCTTGAGTCAGGGTATCAATAGCAAAAAATTCTACTGCTAAACCCGAGTAGTTGGCCAGAGCCTTTAGGTTGACTTGACCTGATATATGCTGTGTTCCTTGTAATAAATTCAAAGTCACATCACCTGGATCTATAACTACTGGCGGATCTAGAGATTCAATATTTATAGTAAAGTTTTGCTCTACTGTTCCGCTAGCATGGCTAGCTAATATATTTAAATTAGAGGGCCCCGCTGTCCAAATATCAATCACGTTGAAACGCAAAACCCAACTGGTGCCAGGTACAGGGGAACTATTATCTTGGGTAAACTGACCATTCTCACTGGTCAGGGTTGCGATAACTCCCGAAGCTTCAAACCCAGTATGAAAATTTACCAAAAAATTTCTAGGTACCGTTTCTGCAACTACTGGGCTATCCAAGTAAATTGTATAATCTATTATCGGCTCTACTATAGGATCCGGCTCATTATCAACTGTAACTGGCACCACTGGCCCCACTGAATAATTATTACCTTGTATCATAACTAAAAAACTCAAAAAATAATCGCCATCTGGATATTCTCCATCCGTGGTATCAATAGTAGTAGAATAAGTTGTGGATCCACCATATTCTTGAATTTCATCAGGAGAAAAAGGCTGCCTATCACCTCCGCCTAACCTAGCATAAAGTATCGTCATTGACCCTTCATTTTCTGGCAAAGATATCTGAACATTCAAATCACCTGTAACCGTAGTCTGGTTTCCAGTTGGATGTAACACTTCAATATTCAACGAAACACCATCCGGCGGTATTTCTAGTATCGTCCTATCAATTGTAAAGAAAATAGAAGAACTTAAAGTAATCCCCTGCTCTTCATGACCATCAGCATTATTCGGTGAAGTTATTGCCTGTACAGTAACTATATATGTACCATCGTCAACGCCTGAAATGTCAATATTAGCACCCCAGTCATCGCCCTCGTCACTTGTAAGTGCTGCTTCTGCTACTAGAAAATCGGGCTCTCCCCCATGTCCAAATTTATAGATGAAAAATCCAGGGCTCTGTGATAAATCTAAGGCAGCTACAGTGCTTATTTGAAGATGCATAGTATCTGTTGAGAAAATCTCCCCAGGAGGAAAAGATAAACTTGGATCAGGTGATACCCATTCAATTTCACCACCAATCTCTGGTAAAACGATTTCAGCTGCTATTTGATAGTTATTTTTATAAAGATTAACTAGTCCAGGTGTTGATTGATAAATTTCTTCTAGTAGCCCCTGCTGATCATAAACATAGGCTATGGCAGATACTTGATAAACACCGCTATCCCAAGAGCTGGTATCCCAAGAGCTGACCGATTTATAATTACCATTGTTTGTCAATTGGGCTTCAAAACTTAGATTAGCTGGTGACTCTAAAGCCGAAACTGTAAAAAATACTTGAGAAAAATCTACTTGATTTTCTGTACTGAGCTGGGCTTCTAGACTTAAGTCCTGACCAATCTCAATATTTTGACCTAAAATTGGTTCAATAAATGTGGCCGACAAATTATAGTCATCACCACTTGAGGCCTGAGAAGCAATAAAAATCAAACCCTGAGTAAACACTAAGGTTAAGATAAAAATTGCCCTAAGATGCTTTTGAATTCTTTGTAAAAACATATACTATATTATACCACAAATAAGTCTAAATAAAAAAACCGCCTGAGCGGTTTTTTCGATTCTATATTTTTATATTATTGACAAGGGCAAAGATTGTAATAATTCACATCTTTTTGTGTACAATCCAAAGGATATTCCCGATAAATGCAAGTAGAGGCACCGTCATAGTTTCCTGGACTATCAGTGGTGGTTAAAACACAACCGGAATTGCAAACTGTATCTCCTTCTAAGGCTTCATTCAACGCACAGTAGCCACTAGCACCTGAATCAACGTCTGAAGCATATTTAGCTTTTTCTACACAAACCAGACCAAGTTCTGCACAATAATTATTACAATCTTTACCTGTGGCATTTGACAAATACCAACAGTGACCACCTGCGTAAGCAGCACAATTCACTTTGATATTGGTTGTCTTGGTGACAGCAGCTGCACCAGTTGTAGAGCAAGCACCAACTACTAGCATTCCATTGCTGTCTTTCTCTAAATAATACCCTGTATCAGTATTGGCGGTCTTGGCTGGATCAATCGGTAAGTCCGCCAGATAACCATTATAAAAATCTTCATGCGCAATCCGTAAACAATCTTTGGTATCTCCACCACAAACAATAGTACTACCACCTTGGACCCGACATAGAGTTTTTTTGTCAGTAGTGACTGCTCCCAATACCGGCAAAGCACCGTGGTGATCATTTACATATTCAGAGATTGCATTGGCAATAGCTAGGACATCTTGCTGACGCTTTCTATCCTTGGCATTACCAATGTGAGTAGCTGGGTCGATCCAAATGAAAGCTGCAGTTGCTAAAACAACAACTACCAACACTACGATCACTAGACCGATCAGAGTAAAACCCCGTTGGTCTCGAGCTTTGTCGAGAGATTGATTGTTTGCCTTATTTTTCATTATGCAAATTCTTTAGCCAAAGCTGTAATATCTTTTACCTTAATTGGACGTTTAGCTAGCGCCTTACCATTGAGCTGAGGCAAATTGCTACCATAAGTATCTCTTTTGACTTCGTAAAAAATACCATAAGGAATTTTATTGCCCCAAACCAATGCTTCTTTAAAAGCTTGGTTCTTGTCCGTTTTTTTATAGCCTGGCTTAGCATCTAATTTATACAAACGATCATAATACCATTTGAAAGTATTTATCTTGTTAAAAGTTACACAGGGTTGAAAAACGTCTACCAGTGAAAAGCCTTTATGCAAAATTGCAGACTTAAACATTTCTTTGAGGTGATCCGCATCACCAGCAAAACCACGAGAAATAAAGGCACAGCCAGCAGATAGGGCCAAAGACATTGGATTGACCGCTACTTCGATCAAACCATCTGGTGTGGATTTGGTTTTGGTACCTTTTTCTGAAGTGGGCGCAGATTGTCCAGTTGTCAGACTATACAATTTATTATCATGAGTAACATAAGTAATGTCGGCATTACCACGCACAGCGTGAATAAAATGTCCCATACCCTCACCATAGCTATCACCATCACCAGCCATTACTATCACCGTCAAATCCTTGTTGGCTAGCTTAGCGCCAACTGCTGAAGGTACGGAGCGACCATGAAGTGAATGCCAAGCATAGGTCTTGGTAAAATTAGCTCCATTACCAGAACAACCAATACCATAGACGATCAAAACATTTTCTGGTTTGAGTCCTAGTTCAACCAAGGCATTTTTCATGGCAATTTGCATACCAAAGTTACCGCAGCCCGGACACCAACTTGGTTTATAACTTGTATCAAAATCTTTTGCTTTCATCCCGTTAGAAATTAATTTTTAGTTTTCGCTTACCCCGTCAGCCCCGTTAGAAATTAATAATCGTTTTTTGCCTCTCACACAGTACAAATAAATATCTATCTAATATTTATACTTTCATTATCCCCAGTCTAGAGTGAATTTCTAAACGGGGTCAGAGTAAAAGTGTAAGAATTTCTAACGGGATTCATATATTTATTTTTATTTTAAAACTTTTTTAAGGCCTTAATAATTTCTTCTCTAAAGAAAGGTCGACCGTCATATTTGAGTAATTTATCTTTAATCATTATACCAGTTTCCTGAGCAATCAATTGTCCCAGCTGACCAACCTGATTCTCTTCAATCAATAAAATATCTTTTGAATTTTCCAAAATATGAGACACAAACTTAGCTGGAAATGGCCAGATGTACTGCAGCTGCATGATTTTTATTTTTTTCTTATACTCTGCCTCTAGTTGAGAATAAACATCCAGTACCACCCCC
>CALDOH010000145.1 GCA_937912185.1 uncultured bacterium
CCCAAGGCCATCACGGCGTACAAGAAGCTGGAGACTTTCATGGAGCCCTACACAAGGTAGAGTTCCTCAACCCGAGAGGAGATTATCATGCGCAAGCGTGAAAGCCGAGGACCCCCAACCAAAACTACCGCTCTTTTTACAACCAAGGAGACAAGGAGGAGCAAAAAAACATCCGATATAATCAGATGTTTTTTTAATACAAAAAAACACACCTCACAACAAATCGATTGGGTGGGTGGTGGGGCCCACCTTCGCTGAAGCTACGGTGGGTAAATAGATAAATTTGTTGGGTATTAAAAAACACCTGGGTTAGAGGTGTTTTTTTACTCTTGACTTTTATGATTTTCTATGTAAAACTAGATTGGGGCTGGCTGGCCAACGAGTAGTTACGAGGCGAGGAGAAATGAAATGACAATTAAGAAACCGAAAAAGATGACCATCAACGTGGGTGCTCATCACCTAGATGACGAAGGTCATCGTCTGCGTGTGAAGTCAGTAGTCAATTGGGCGGAGATTCATGACCGCCCAAAACTGTGGTGCTGTTGGACGGGAAAGAAGTACTACCCCTTCGTCAACACCACCATCAAAATCGACCTACTTGGCAAGACTGATGTGGTCCTCGTGTCCTACACGTATGACCTCACCATCTGTCTTGACAGAGGGTTAAGCGGAGTGGTTCATGTAGGCAATCTGGATGAACAGCTGAAGGTACTCGCAAAGGTGCGGACCTACCTTGAGCACCTGAGGCCTACGGCCTTTCTTCCAGGGGATGACCTCGAACCATATCGGAGACGAACGATCGAAGAAGCCTTGATCTACATGATTAAGTCAGGGTATACCGATCCAAGGAACGCCTTGAAGGAGACGTCTCACTGTGAGCAACTTCTCAAGCCGATCCCGGATTTTTGGAATGAGCCCGTAGAAGGAGACGAGTCGGACTAGGCACTACGACCTAGGTCTGACATCATATAGTCCTTTGTGGCTACAACCGAGTCGGTGAGGGCCGACGCGGATAGTAGTTGTGCCAGCCAGCCCCTACTATCTTTATATTAAAAAGCATTCCCAAACAGGATGTTTTTTTAATACAAAAAACACACCTCACAACAAATCGATTGGGTGGGTGGTGGGGCCCATAAATTTGATTGGTATTAAAAAACACCTGGGTCAGGTGTTTTGATTATATAATAAAATTTCAATTAACTTTTAACAAAATCGACTCTTAGATCACAGTTGAAAGCAGTAGCAATCTTACTAAGAGTATTGGTAGTAAAATTCTGTTGCCCTGCTTCCATACGAGCAATATTACTTTGGGTAGTCCCAATTTTTTCCGCTAATTTTTTTTGGGACATTTTTCTTTTTTTACGCAATTGTAAAATCTGATAGGCAATTTCTAATTGTTTACCATATTCATCAAAATGTTTTTTAAATTCATCATTTTTCAAATTCTCTGACAAATATTTTTTAAAATCATTATTATTTTTATTCATACAATTTTGGATTATTAATTACATCTTTAAAATTTTCTTCTGCTTTTTTAATTTCTTTGACAGGTGTCTTTGGGGTTTTCTTTAAAAAAACGTGTAGTAAAATTATAGTTTTCTTGATAAAAGTAAAATAAAATACTCTATGTCTATTTTTACTAAAAT
>CALDOH010000146.1 GCA_937912185.1 uncultured bacterium
TCTTCTAGGGTAATAATATTAGCAAATCGAGTTTGGTTAATATGTTCAACCATAGCGGCCAAAGTAGTAGATTTGCCACAGCCAGTTGGACCAGTCACTAAAAGTAGTCCACTGGTCTTGTCGATCATCTCAATGGCTACTGGTGGTAGACCTAGATCATCCATATTTGGTACATCGTTAGAAATAACTCGAGCTACTAGACCGACATTATCTCTTTCCCAATGAATATTTATACGATAACGAGAGTATTTTGGGATTTCATAGGAAATATCCAATTCTCTTTTTTCGATAAATTTGGCCTTTTGTCGTTCGGTTAAGATACTAAATACTATTTTTTCAGAAACATCCCGAGTAATCACTGGCAGCTTATCCAAGATTGTTAACTCACCATCAATTCTTAGTATTGGTGGTCGGCCAACTACAATATGTAGATCAGAGGCTTTTTGATCGGTGGCTGTTTTAAATAATTCGTTGATTGTCATTTTATTTTTTAGTTAGAATTTTTATCATTTATATTATACCATATTTGATTGGATATAAAAAAGCCTCCAGTTTTGCTGGAAGCCAAGTAAGTGTTTAGGAAATTATTTATTGGTGATGAGTTTTTTCTGTTTGCTTAGGTAATAAGCGCCTTCGTAAACACCAAAGAGTAAACCACTATAGAGCATAGTGCTGACCAAAGTGTTTTTGAAGAAAGGTATGGCCATAGAAAAGCTCAAAGCTAAGCCGTTAATGTCGTTGGTATACCAATTTCCGAAAAACCAAACTGCCCAATTAGTCACAATAAAGAATATTAAGGCTGAGGCCAATGAGCCACTGATAACATTGATAATGTTTTTTTGTTTTCGGAGTAAATAGCCAACGCCAGTAATCGCTAGTAGTGATCCGTAGACAGCTAGCATGATTTCTAGTTTATAAAAACCAATAAACATATCGGAAATAAATAAAGCTAATAAGGGGAGTAGAATATATTTTTTGCTACTGTTATAAACACCAGAAAACAGCATGACGGCTATGAGGGGTGAAAAATTTGGCGCATGGGGAATCAACCTAGCGGCCAAGATTATTGAACTAACGAGTGCTATTAAGATAATATTTGATTTTTTCATATTTCAACTTTGCTCAATATAAGTATTAAAATTCCGATTCTTCAAAGACCCATTCAATAGTATCATTTGGTTGAGGATAAAAATTATCAACCGATACTAGTGGCGTCAGCTCGTTGGCGGTAAATTGCCAGTATTTTTGATCTTCTCCATTAGCCTTAGCACCGATTTGCGTTATAAGGATACCCATGGTTTCGTAACGCTCAAAGTTGAAAGCCCAACCCTGTTGCTGACTTAATTTCTTAGTGATGATGAATAAATTATCGGGGTTAACAATAGAGTAAGGGTATTTTAACTGAATAGTAGTTTCATTGTCAAATGAAAATATTACATTTACTGTATCGCCGGGATTAGCGGCTGGATTGGCATTATTATGGGGGATACTCAGTTGCCAAAAATAGCCAGCAATCAGGATAACAACTAAAAAAGTAATGTAGTTTAAATTTTTTTTCATCTTAATATTCAATTCCTCTTCTGGCGTCTAGGCCCTGATCGGCATAATGTTTAATTGGCTTCATTTCAGTTATTAGATCAGCCAAGGTCATTATTTTTTCTGGGCAATAACGGCCAGTTAAAATTAATTCCAGGTTTTCTGGTTTTTGTTTAATTAAATTTAAAATATCTTCTTCTTTTAGTAGTTCTGTCTTAACAGTGGTGTTTATTTCATCTAGAATCAGTAAATCAAAATCTTCTTTCATCCAAATTTCAGCTTGTTTGATGGCCTCTTTGGCTTGTTCTATATCTTCTGGCAGGTTATCAAAACGAAAACGTCCGTCAGTCATACGAGGCAGACCAAAAGCTAGATATTCTATATCAGGTTTGAGTTTATCTAAAACATCTCTTTCACAATAATAGTCACCGCCTTTGTCAAAATAAATAATACCCACCTTAAGGCCACCACCAATAGCACGAATAGCCAAGCCTAAGCTAGCAGTGGTCTTGCCCTTGCCATCTCCGGTATAGATATGAATTTTCCCCTCGGCCTCGCTCGTAGCACGGCTGAGAGCCGTAGCCCTATGGGCGAGGCCTAGTTTTTTTTTATCCACGTTTGACTTAATCAAATTATAATTATAGTATAAAAAATATCCGATCATTTTAGAGCTCATTCAGAGGGGGTGAACATGAGGGCACTCAAGGGACTAGCCTTGCTAGTAGTTTTTTTCCTTATCATGATCTGGTTGGTCAGAGAATTTCCCGAGCAAGCCGATGCCTGGGCCGACATGATTCTCCGTTCAGGATGAGCTATTTCTCCACTGTGGTGGGGATTTTTATTTTAAATAAATTAAACTACTAATAAATAAGGCCAAGTTGAGCAGAGAGATACTAGCCATAAAGGTAGCAATCCAAAACATATAGCGATTGTAGCGGTAGGTATTTTTGCTATTTTCTTGAATAGCTTGGTTAAGGCGGACCATGTTGTCATAGAGGCGATAATTAAGCGTCCACTTGGCTAGATCAGCATTGGGAGTGTCATATTGATTGTAAATAACACTCAATAGATCAGTGTCTGGGCTGTTTAAGAAATCTTTTATTTTCTTTTTATCGTTAGAGTTCATGTAGATTTTGGTTAATGCTTTTACTATATTTTACCTTATTTTTTGGACTCAGGCAAAAGAGAGCATAAAGCCAACAATTTATGGTATATATTGACAAAAAGGCTATATTATGATATAGTTCACAATCCCTAGTAATGTCCTTTCCACCCTAAATTAAGAGGTCAAAAAGTGAGAGTAAGAATCAACAATCTGATGCTTGCTCTTGAGAGCAAGTTGAGCTGGCTGCTCCAGCACAAGCATTTTGATACCATCACTGGGTCATTGTTTTTTATGAATCCGGTGGCGCTGGCTCCTCAGCTCGTGACGGTCATCAAGGCCAACAACGTTGAGGGTGTCTCGGTTTCTCTATGGGTTATCTTCGCGACCCTGCAGGCGGCTTTCACTCTAGTCGGTATCAAAGCCAAGAATTTTGGCATGTTCGTCAGCATGGCGCTGAGCGCCATGATTTCCCTTTCGATCGTATTCATCACCCTGTCCAAGACCTAATAGGTCATTCAAGGAGGAAGACCATGAGTAACAAGGCGCGATTGATCATGTTGGTTATTTCCCTGGCACTGCTGGTGCTGGTCGTGTGGACCAACTTTTTCTTCCAGCCGGAAGAGCCCACCTACGTCAAGCTGCGTGAACCTGATTTTGAGATGGTCAGTGGTCGGTCTTGTACGGCCGAGCTCAAGGATATTCGTCGGGTGGTTTTCCA
>CALDOH010000147.1 GCA_937912185.1 uncultured bacterium
CTAGATTTTATTTCATCTACCTTACCCAAAATGGTAGCCGATTGTACGGTCTGAGCTAAAGATACAAATGTTAAAACTAATAGGGCTACTGTTATTAAAACGCTACTCTTTTTAGATGATTTTTTGCTCTTTTGTTTTAGCTCTAGAGAATCTAGTATTTCTTTTTTTAAGTCCTCTAAACCCTCTTCATGTTTAGTTATTTTTTCTGACATATTTTTATCAATTATAATTAATTAAATTAACAACCACCTACCATATTGGGTAGATTATTTATATCTGATGGTAGAGGTACATCACCGCCACCATAATCTGGCAAATCTAGCCCGATTAGCAATGAGGCTGTATCAGGAGTAAAATCGCTACCTTGAAGCTGTGTACTTAATTTCTGTATCATTTGTTTAGGAAAGTAAATACCCTTCCAGCGAGCTAGCTCTCGAAGTATCTCATCATTTGTATATTCACCACCATGATATTGTATTAAGTAAGCCATCAAACCTCTCATAGCTTGGGAGTGGGCACAACCACAGGCACCAGCACCACTGCTATTTATAATACTAGTAGCACTACAACAATATTCACAAGAAATTTTCAGGCCAACATCAATGTAACGTTGTAAATCATCACCCTGCAAAATTATCTTATTTTTACCATAAGTTGGATCATATTGCTTCATTAAATCCATACTTTGTTGAGCTTGATCAAAATTTACGTTAAGCTCTGCTCCATAGGCCGTAGGAATGCCCTTGGAAATAACAAGCTTAATAGTATCCTCTAGTAAATCGCCAGATAACTTTATGCCGTTCTTATTGGTTGATGACCAAAAATTAATAGATAATTTATCCATCACCATATTTTTCATGCCCATTTTATGACTGACTTTAGCTAAAATTATCTGATTACCTGTTACCGAAGACACAAACAAAATCAACAGAAAAACATTGGTTACAAAAAATAATTTGTCCCTACCCTCTTTATTAATCTTTTTCATAAATTAAACTAAATTATTAATTAGTTATTTAGAACTCCATCATACGCATTTTTACCTCCAACTAAATTGTAAACATTTTTATACCCTGCTTTTACTAAGTCTTCAGATGCCCTAATACTCATATTGCCACTACGACAATATAATACTATTTTTGCATCTTTATCATTTGGTAATTGATTTATATTATCACTAATCTCGTCAAAGGGAATAAAGAGATCGGTTCCTATAATATGCTCCTGCTCTGGAATATGAACATCCACTAAGAATACATCTTCTTGTTCTAACATTTGATTTAATTCTTTGGCATTTATATCCGTATAGCTTATAGGACTTGGTATTTCTGCTGATGTAGCAACCACATTAGCTTCAAAATTCAACTTTATTAGTGGCATCTCACTTGAGTCGGTTTCCAGAAAAACCGTCCGGCGAGCTAAACCAACGCCCTTGGGTCCATGAGCATTAGGATCAAATATCGCCTCTACTATTGCTTGTTGACCAGGTTCAATAACTTGAAGAATACTATAAACACCACCATGACCTTTCATGCCCACCAACTGACTTACTTCATCGCCAGTAGTAATCTTAGCCTTAGTACACATACAAGAGGTATACATTTTGTCTATTGTTATTGGCTCCGAGCTCTTATTTGTTAAAACATAATTCACTGAGACATTTCCTTTGTCCATAGCAATAGTGCCCAGGTCTACTAATGACTGCTCAACCACTATGGGATTAAGCATTGTTGATTGATCCCCCTTAGAATCTGAACTGGTTGTTTTTATACATCCTGTTAAGATAAGCGGGGCCAAAATAATTAAACTAAGTTTTTTCATAAAATTTATTCAATGTTTAATATTTTTAAATATCAAAAAAACCTTACTTTAATGACAATATTAAAAATACCAAAAAGTAAGGGCTTAACTAAATTTAGAAAATTTTTGGATGAAGAAGTCCTGTCTTAAATAAAAGAGTAAATTTATAAAATAATTTAAAACCTCCGTATTTTTCTCTTATTAAACTGTAGTAATCTACGAGTCTATTATCCTTAGTATATACAAAAACTACTATTGCTAATACCAGGCTTAACACAAAGTCAAGAATATCACCACCAACAACTGTGTATTGTGTATCATGAATACCATGATTAGTTAAACTAACCATACTTGAATTACAACACTCGGC
>CALDOH010000148.1 GCA_937912185.1 uncultured bacterium
AAAACTTACTAAAGAAAAAAAACAACAAGAGGTAGAAGAGTTAAAAACCAAACTTGTTGGTCAAAAAGTAGCACTTGGTGGTCAAAAATCTCAAAAACAGGAACTTTTAACCATTACCAAAAATGACGAACAGAAATTTCAACAACTTCTGGCCGAAGCCAAGGCAGACATAGATTCAATTGAACGGGCCCTGGCCGCTATTGGTGCCAAGGTAGGTAACGTAAAAAAAGGAGACATTATAGCCGGGGTTGGTAACACAGGTTGTTCAACCGGAGCCCATTTACATTTTGAAGTTTTTGAAAATGCTAAAGTTGAAAATGGTAAGGTGGTTGGTAACAGGGTAAATCCACACAAATATCTAGACAATGGAGAACTTCAATATCCGCTTCCTGGCAGTATAGTAACAGCAGAGTATCACGAACAATATTTTTTGGGTACTCACACCGGTATAGATTTTGCTTACAACTGGAATGATAGGGTCACAAAAGGGTCACCAATTTATGCTGCTGCAGATGGCGTTGCTTATCTTACTCAGGACTCCACCGCTTGTTACTTAACCAACACTGTAGGAAAAGGCATGGTTATAGACCACCAAAACGGCTTGGTAACCCTTTATTGGCACCTGCCATAAAATATTTTCTGCTAGACTTATATCATGTCGGCTCTGCTCGCCGTTATTGCCATGTTTCTTGCCTTTCCTAAAGCCGTCAACGCCCAAATAGTCATCAACGAAGTTTTTTCTAATCCCTCTGGTTCCAGTTCGGAACCGACAGAATTCGTGGAGCTCTACAATACTCTCGATCAAGATTTTGATCTCACTGGTTTCAAACTAGCTGACTTGGTTAAAGAGTTTACTCTAGAAGCCACAATTTCTGCTCACAGTTTTTTGTCTTTTACTCGTCAAGATACTAAAATTGCCCTCAATAATTCTAGTGAAACAATATCGTTACTGGACCCTGGTGGACAAGTAATCGATAGTTTTAGTTATGATAGTACAGTAGAAGATAAATCTTTCTCTCGTATTCCTGATGGAACAGGGGGTTTTATTTCGGATACAGAGGTTACTGAGGGGCAGGCCAATCAAGCTCCACCAACTCCAACCCCAACGGAAGAACCGACCCCCACTTCTACGCCTACGTCTTCCCCTACCTCCACCCAAACTCCAACATCTACTCCCACTTCTACACCGAAAGTATCGCATACTTCCACTCCGACCATCACCCCAGAAGTATTATCCGCCACCACGGACTCCGGCCCTTACAGTGTTTTCATTCAAGAATCCACTGTTAGCGCATCGGCAAGTTCACAGTCTGCTTCAGTTAAATCTAAACCAGGTGTTAATCTAACCCTTGTTGGCCTAGGCTTACTTACTTTGTCAGGTTCCGTTTTGTTCTTCCGCAACAACCCCTATTAAGGGTAAAATACCCTATTGTGAAAAATAAACTATATTCTTGGCTACCGGTTATTTTATGGATGAGTCTTATTTTTTTCTTATCCAGCCGACCAGATCTACCCAGCAATAAAATAGATATTCTGGATTTTATCTTAAAAAAATCAGCTCACATGATAGAGTTCGGCATTCTTGTATTTTTATTATCCAGAAGCCTAAAGTTCAAGAAACCAGATCTAAGCCTTCTTATGGCTTTATCTTATGCTTTTACCGACGAAATCCACCAGCTTTTTGTGCCCGGTAGAGGTGGGAAGCTTTCAGACGTTTTAATAGACTCTATTGGCATCATTATCGCCACCCAATTAATTAAAAAACTAAAGCTTGAAAGGTAGGGTAATTCCTGCTAAAATACCCCCTAGCGGAATCAAATATGCAAACAAATTCAAAACAACTCCTTTCTTACTCAACCTAAAGATGTTTTTGTATTGTGTGCCTAAGCTCCGCTAAGCGGAGTTTTTTGACATTATTAGCCTCATGGGCCGTTAGCTCATCTGGTAGAGCACATCGTTTGCAACGATGAGGTGGTCGGTTCGAGCCCGACACGGTCCACTACAATTAGTAGATCTAACATTTTTACTTGAGAAACCAGGTAAAAACGTTAGCTCTATGTAAATCAGAGCACTTGCTCATTAAAAAGTGAATAGATTAGACAAGTAGATCGCATCAAATAATTATTTATCTACTCATTAACGCAATCAGTGGATGCCTTGGCAATAAGAGCCGAAGAAGGACGTTTCAAGCCTGCGAAAGTCGTCGGGTAGGTGGCAAGAACCGATAATCCGACGGTGTCCGAATGGGGTAACCCACTCTGGTTTATACCAGAGGGCCTCGCCTTTGGCGAGGAGGGAACCTGGGGAACTGAAATATCTTAGTACCCAGAGGAAAAGAAATCGAACGAGAGCCCCTTAGTAAGCGACGAGCGAAAAGGGGTGAGTCTAAACCTGGTATTTATATCAGGGGTTGCAGGACTAACAATATTTGTTTTATAAGGTAGCAGAACGTTTTGGAATAGACGACCATAGAAAGTGAAAGTCTTGTACGCAAAACCAAAACAAAACAATAGTTAGACTCCTAAGTAGGTCTGGAGACGGCAAACTCCAGACTGAATCCGGGCCGACCACGGTCCAAGACTAATTACTCTTATTGACCGATAGTGAACTAGTACCGTGAGGGAAAGGTGAAATAGTAGGGTTGGTAGCCCGTTTAAAAGTACCTGAAACTGATTGCTAACAAGCAGTCAAAGTCTCAATTTATTGGGATGATGGCGTGCCTATTGAAGAATGAGCCAACGAGTTATTCCATACA
>CALDOH010000149.1 GCA_937912185.1 uncultured bacterium
TTAGAAGATCCGGTCGAATATTATATCCCTGGTGTCAATCAATCTCAAGTCAGGCCAGAGGTCAATTTTACCTTTGCGTCTGGTCTAAGGGCACTACTTCGTCAAGATCCAGATATCATCATGGTTGGTGAGATTCGTGATAACGAAACAGCAGAATTGGCTATCCATGCTGGGCTTACTGGTCACTCGGTTTTGACTACACTTCATACCAATAGTGCTATGGGAGCAATCCCTAGATTATTTGATATGAAAGTAGAGCCATTTTTGTTAGCTTCTACTATAAATGCAGTTATTGCTCAGAGGCTAGTTAGAAAGATATGTTCAAAATGTAAGGTAGAGGAAAAATTACCACCAGAGGTTATGAAACGGGCTAGGGATACTTTGGCAACTACACCCAAGGAAGCAATTTTTACTGAAGTAAAAATTGGGGACATAAAATTTTATCGTGGCAAGGGTTGTGCCAACTGTGGTCAAACTGGTTATAAGGGACGTTTGGCTATGGTAGAAGCTATCAATGTTACTCGTGGTATTCAGGATATTATTGCCAAGGGTTTTCCTAGGGGAGAGACAGAAGAAGAATTAAAAAAACAATTTTTTATTACCATGGAACAGGATGGCATACAGAAGGTAACTTTAGGCTTGACTACCATGGAAGAAGTAATGAGAGCAACTAAAATTTAACAAAATATCTTATGTCAGAAAGAAAAATATTAGTAGTAGAGGATGATGACTTTTTGTTGGAAATGTATAGCACCAAATTGGAGTTAGAAGGTTTCAAAGTGCTCAACGCCATGAATGGTGTTCAGGGTTTAAAGGTTGCCCAAAGAGAAATTCCAGATCTGATACTTTTGGATTTAAATTTGCCAGAAATGAGTGGTTTTGATGTTTTGGAGCAGCTCAAAAGGACCGATAGCACCAAAAATATTTTGGTGGTAGTGCTGACTAATTATTCTCAGAAAGATAATATCGATCGTTGTCTTGATTTGGGAGCGGATGATTATTTGATCAAGGCTCATTTTGTACCTTCAGAGGTCATCAGCAAAATTAAAAAGTTACTAGACGAAAGAGATTCGCAGCCTAAATAATTTTTAATGTCAGATACTTTACTTATAAACAATATTTTAAACATTGCCTCCGAGAGGAAGGCAACCGATGTTCATCTGGTTGCTGGCAATAATCCCGTCATTAGAGTTGACGGTCGTTTGCTTACTTTGACAGAGGAGGTGGTTTTGACGCCCACTTCTTTAAACAATATTGCTGAAACAGTTTTGAGTAAAGCTGACATAGAGCGTCTTAATCAAGAAAGGGAAATATCTACTATTTATTCTTGGATTAACCGTGCTCGCTTCAGAATCAAAGTATTTTATCAAAAAGGTTATATTGCCATCTCGATGCGTCTAGTGCCGGCCTATATTCGTTCACCCAAAGACTTAGGTATCCCACTAGCTATTACTCAATTACTCAATCGGGACAAAGGCTTGATTTTTATTACTGGGCCATTTGGCAGTGGGCGCACTACTACGGCTGCCTCTTTGATTGAAACCATCAATCAAAATAAGGGTCTGCATATTCAAACTTTGGAGCAGCCAATAGAATATTTATTTTCTAATAATCAATCAGTTATAGAGCAGAGGGAAGTTGGTAAAGATGTGCCAGATTTTTCTCAGGGAATCAAAGATGTGATGGATGAAGATGTAGACGTAGTTTATGTTTCATTGTTACACGAGTTTGACTTAGAAGAAAGGATATTAGAGTTGGCAGAAAGTGGTAAATTAGTGATAGTGGTTATGGATGCAGATTCTGTTATCTCAGCTATAGAAAGATTTTTAAGCGACTTATCTTCAGAAAAGAGGGATTGGGCTAGAAATTTATTGGCCGATGTCTTGATAGGGGGTACTGCTCAAAGATTATTGCCTAGAATTGGTGGTGGTTTTGCTCTAGTGAGTGAGGTCCTGACTAGTACACCAGCCGTGAGATCCAGTATCAAGGAAAACAAATTGCACCAACTTAGTAGTATTATGCAGACTTCTAAAGATGAGGGCATGATAGATTTGGACAAGGCTTTGCTTTCTTTGGTCAGATCAGGTGAGGTTAGTCCTGAGGATGCTATGAGTCAAGCACTTGATCCAGATATCTTTAAACAAAATTTTAGTTAATTATGGCAGTATACAAATACAGAGCTAGAAATAGTGATGGTCGGATTACTGTCGGCGCAGTTGAGGCTGTAAATGATGGTGAAGCGGCAGAACTCTTGATGGACAAGGGCTTGATAGTCCTTTCTTTGGCTGAAACAACTGTCAGGTCCAAGACTGGCCTTAATATAAATATTGGCCGAGTTAAGCACAAGGATATTGTTATTTTTTCTCGTCAGTTGTCAGTGATGATTTCAGCTACCGTGCCGATAGTTCAGTCGCTCAAGATTTTGGCTCAGCAAACAGTCAATCCTATTTTGATAGAAAAAATTGTAGAAATTGCCAATGATGTTGACGGTGGTATGAAACTATCTGATGCACTAGGCAAGCACAAGAAGGTCTTTAGTCATTTTTATGTTGCCATGATCAGGTCAGGTGAGACCTCTGGTCGTTTGGATGAAGTTTTGGAATATTTGGCTGATCAGATGGAAAAAGATTATGATTTGGTCTCTCGTATTAAGGGAGCAATGATTTATCCGATTTTTATCGTCAGTGGTATGATCGGTGTTGGTATTTTGATGATGGTTTTTGTAGTTCCAAAGATGACACAGATGTTAAAGGAGACCGGTACGGAATTGCCTTTTTTAACTAGGATTTTGATTGGTACTTCTGATTTCATACAGAACAACATGTTTCTTTTGATAGGCATAATAGTTTTTTTAGTATTTATAGCCAAAGTTTGGTTGAGTTCTAAACCGGGTAAACTTGCCTGGGATGCAATCAAAATTAATATACCTATTTTTGGTACCTTATTTAAAAAAATATACATTGTACGTTTTACTTGGTCCTTGTCCACTTTGATCCGTGGTGGCGTGCCAATCGCTGTGGCTTTACGTATTACTGCTGAGGTTGTGGATAACCAGGCCTATGAAAAATTGATCATGGATACTGTAGCAGAAGTAGAGGGGGGTAATTCTATTGCCACTTTATTTATAAAGTCAGACCTAGTTCCGAAAATGCTCTCACAAATGATAGTTATAGGTGAGAGGACTGGTAAACTAGACACGGTTTTAGAGAGATTAAGTGATTTTTATAGTCGTGAAATTGACAATTTGGTCCAAGGATTGACCGCTTTGATTGAGCCTTTGATTTTGGTGATTATGGGTGTCGGTGTTGGTGGTATGGTAGCGGCTATTATGTTGCCGATGTTTAAAGTTGCTCAGAGCATTTCTTGATAAATAATTGTTGTTTTTTTAAAAAAGTGCTATAATATATACAGTTAGTTTAT
>CALDOH010000150.1 GCA_937912185.1 uncultured bacterium
TGTGCCAGTGGAACTTTTCCCCAAGATTGATATAGATTTTGTTTATATTGATGTTAAGATGCCAAATGGTACTGAGCTCAAAGAAACTGAACGAGTAGCTACTTTGGTTGAAAACAAACTTTATCAGAATGAAAACGTTAAAAATTTTGTTACTACTATTGGGCAGTCATCTAGTATTGGCTCATTTGATGCTGGTAGTAGTAGTGAGCATTTGGGTAGTATTTCTGTAAATTTAAAAGATACTAAGGATAGAGATAAAAAGAGCTATGAAATTGTTGAAGATCTCAGAGCAGAACTCAAAGATATTAATGATGGTGAAATTATTATCAAAGAATTAACTTCTGGACCGCCAACTGGAGCGGCGATTGAAGCACGTATCACGGGGGACAATCTATTGGTTTTGGATCAAATAGCAGATCAAATAGAGGGCATCCTCAAGAACATGGAAGGTCCGATCAATATTCAAAGCAATCAGGCAATTTCTCCAGCTGATCTTACTTTTACATTGGATAAAGAAGCAGTTGCTAGAGCGGGGCTTACTATTGGCGATGTTTCTAGTGTACTTAGAACTGCCATCTTTGGTGTGACAGCCACAGAGGTATCTGTTGGTGGTGAAGATATAGATGTGGTAGTCAGGCTTGATAAAAGTCAGATTTCTTCAGTTGAAGAAATCAAAAACCTATCAATTGTTAACAATTTTGGTCAGGAAGTAAAATTATCTTCCTTGGCTAAATTCTCTCTAGAACCAGCCTTGTCTACTATTAGACATCGAGATTTTGTCAGAACCATTGCTGTTAGCTCTGACTTAGAGCCAGGCTTTACTGCAGCAGCGGCTAGCGCTCAAGCAGAAAAGATATTGAAGGAGCAGGGTATTCCTCAAGGCTATCAAGTAAATTTTGGTGGTGAGGTAGAGGATATTGAGCAATCTTTCTCAGAACTATGGGCGGCTATGATTGTAGCAGTGTTGTTGATTTTGATTATCTTAGTATTACAATTTGATTCGTTTATTCGTCCAATTATAGTCTTGGGTACTTTGCCACTGATGCTTATCGGTGTGGTGATCGGTATGCTTATTTTCCGTTTACCCTTTAGCTTCCCAGTATTTTTGGGTTTGATATCCCTAGCTGGTATTGTGGTTAATGATGCTATTGTTTTGTTGGATAAAACCAAGCGTAACATCGAAGAAAAGAAAATGTTGGCCGCCGAAGCTATCGCTGATGCTGGAGATACTCGTCTTCAGCCAATCTTACTGACTTCTATTACGACTATCATGGGAGTGGTGCCACTAGCTATTGCCGATGAATTTTGGATGGGACTTTCTATTTCCATTATCTTTGGTCTGAGTTTTGCTACTATTTTACAGTTATTTGTTGTCCCGATGTTGTTTTTGAAGTTTGAGGGCAAGAGGGTAAATAAAGAGCACGGAAGAAGTACTCGTCCAGAAATAAAATATTCCAAATAATACACTTGATTTATTTGAATATACCTGTTACTTTTTCGTGGTAAGGAAGTACACACCAACCAGGGAGGGATAGGACATGAATAGAGAGCAACTCGGAAATTTGATGGTTTTCATCATCTGTATCAGCGCTATTGTGTTGATTTTCGACATCGATGTTTTTCCTGGGGGCTCTAAGCCCTTGCCGGTGGATGTGGACCCGTTCCATAAATACCCCGTTGCTCGCATCGAGCTAACCATGGAAAAGCTAGCCCAGCTCATGGGTTGGAACGATTCTCGTTCCGCCAACCCCGTTTCTGTCTAAACGAATTACCGTCAATCGGCGGTTTTTTCTTTTTTGCTTTGAACTTGTAAAATGTACTTATTTTAGGTATTATTAAGGTCGTATAAATTAATGAAATATGGAAAAAGTTTTTATAAAAGATTTGGAAAAATTTGTTGATAAAGAGGTAGAAATAAGGGCTTGGGTGAGCAATTTTCGCTCTTCAGGTAAGATTTCTTTTTGGCAGCTTAGAGATGGCACGGGTTACTCCCAGGCTATTTTGGCTCAGGCTGATTTGTCAGCCGATATGTGGGAAGAAGCTGCTAAGGTTACTATAGAGACCTCGGTCAAGGTAATCGCAAAAGTAGCCAAGCATCCCAAAAAAGATGAGTATGAACTTCAGGTCAAAGACTTTGAGTATATTCAAATAGCTGAGGAATACCCAATTGGCAAAAAAGAACATGGTGTTGATTTTTTGTTAGACAATCGTCATCTTTGGCTTCGTTCTTCCAAGCAATGGGCTATTCAGAGAATCAGGAACACCTTGATCCAAGCTACCTATCAATACATGAAGGAAAATAGTTTTATCAAGATTGATTCACCGATCTTGACACCAAATGCTTGTGAGGGTACTACTGAATTATTTGAACTAGAATATTTTGATAAAAAAGCTTATCTATCACAGAGTGGACAGCTTTATTTAGAGGCTGCTATTTTTGCTCATGGTAGAGTTTTTGATTTTGGCCCAGTCTTTAGAGCTGAAAAATCAAAGACCAGGCGTCATTTGACTGAGTTTTGGATGATGGACGCCGAGATGGCTTTTGCTGACCTTGATGAAAATTTAAAAATACAAGAAGACTTGATTCGTTTTATGGTTTCTGCTGTGCTTGATAATAATCAAGCTGATCTTGATATTTTGGAACGGGATACCAAGCCCCTAGAAAATATCATTAAGCCTTTTCATAGAATCACTCACGCCGAAGCAGTTGCTAAACTCCAATCCATGGGCAGCAAGATAAAAGACAATGATGACCTAGGGGCGGAAGACGAGACCATGTTGACCAAGGGGTTTGATAATCCTTTGTTTGTTACTCACTATCCAGCAGAGATCAAAGCTTTTTATATGAAGCATGATGACAAGGATGATAGTAAAGCTCTATGTGCTGATCTGCTGGCACCAGAAGGCTATGGAGAGATAATTGGTGGTTCACAACGTGAGGATGATTATGATGAGCTACTCAGACGTATCAAAGAACATAAATTGCCAGTAGAAGAATTTCAATGGTATTTGGATCTTAGGAAATATGGTTCAGTTCAACACGGAGGATTTGGTTTTGGTATGGAGAGAATTGTTGCCTGGGTATCTGGTATCCAGCATGTCAGAGAAACCATTCCATTTCCACGCACGATTTATAGACTAAAGCCATAATACGGTTTTGCGCCACCCTAGCTCAACTGGTACCTGCCCACCAAGGCCTTGCGCCGACTTAGCTCAACTGGTAGAGCGATGGTATCGTAAACCATAGGTCATCGGTTCGAGTCCGATAGTCGGCTCCAGACCTGGGTGTAGGCAGGCGGGGAGCGATGGTATCGTAAACCATAGGTCGTCCCGCATTGCGGGACGGGTGGCTCCATTAAATTTGTAAATAATAACAATATGCAACGTATAAAAACGACTGAAACAGTCAATAAAGTTGAAGAAACAGTCCTAATCAAGGGTTGGGTGCATGTCAGGCGCAATATGGGGAAGATTGTGTTTTTGGATGTTCGTGATCGTTGGGGAATACTACAGGTAGTAGCAGTGCCTAGTGAGCTGGATGAAATATCAGCTGCTTTGGTCAAAGATATTAGACCAGAGTTTGTGGTGGCTATCGAGGGCATAGTCAAATCCAGAGGAGATAAACAAATAAACAAAGACTTAGCCACTGGCACAGTAGAGCTCCTAGCCAAAAAGATTGAGGTCTTGGCCGAGGCTGAAACTCCACCTTTTGAAATAGAAAACGAAGATCGACAAGCCAATGAAGAACTGCGTCTTAAATATCGTTATTTAGATTTGCGTCATGAAAGAATGAAAAACAATATAGTACTCAGAGATAAGGTTTTGTCTTATTTGAGAAATTGGATACAGAAGAATGATTTCATCGAAGTACAGACGCCGATATTATCAAAATCAACTCCAGAGGGCGCTCGTGATTATCTGGTACCATCTAGACTTCACCCAGGTGAATTTTTTGCTTTGCCTCAGGCACCGCAACAGTACAAACAGCTATTGATGGTAGCGGGTATAGATAGATACTTTCAAGTTGCGCCATGTTTTCGTGATGAGGATGCCAGAGCTGATCGTAGCCCAGGAGAATTTTATCAATTAGATATGGAAATGTCTTTTGTCACTCAGGAAGATATATTGAACCTGGTAGAAGCAATGATGACACAGATGGTAAAGGAGATTTTTCCTGAAAAGAAATTGACCTTTGAGCCATGGCCAAGACTTGACTATGAAGAAGTCATAAAGAAATATGGTAGTGATAAACCTGACTTGAGAAAAAATAAAGAAGACAAAGACGAATTGGCCTTTGCTTGGGTAGTAAACTTTCCTTTGTTTATGCCACAGACAGACGAAGATAGGTTTGTTGGTGCTGGAGATACTTGGGGGCCAGCTCATAATATGTTTACTATGCCAAAAGAGGAAGATATCCCACTTATAGATACTGATCCCGGCAAAGTTAGATCGTATCAACATGATTTGATCCTAAATGGTTTTGAAGTAGGGGGTGGAGCAGTCCGTATTCATGATATGGTTTTACAGGAAAAAATTTGGGATTTGATTGGCTTTACTGATGAGCAGAAAAAACAATTCAAACATTATTTTGAAGCTTTCAAATATGGTGTACCACCACACGGCGGTATTGCTCCTGGACTTGAGAGATTGCTCATGGTTTTATTAGGAGAAAAAAATCTCAAAGAAGTTACTGCTTTTCCTTTGACCTCTGATGGTCGTGATCCAATGATGGAGTCACCATCCCAGGTCAGCAAGGATCAACTTGATGAATTGGGTATTCAACTAAAGAAGTAGAGGAGACTTGACAAAACTTACATTTTATTATATCTTAGTAGGCGTGTTTAAGAGTCCTTCAATATATCGATGGCCGCTGCGTGTCCCCGCAGCAACCAGTCACCAGCGAGGTGTAAGTTCCGAAAGGATCCCTCGGCGAGAGGCCTTGTTTGGTGACTCGGGGGTCCCGTCCCTGTGGCGGGACCCTTTTTTATTTGACAATATATAAGGTATGGGGTATATATAAAGTATAAGCATCGTTCTCGGCTATTTAGCCACAATACGCGTCGGCTGGTCATTCTCCCTCCAATTCCCCCGGCTGGCCGGCGCAACTCATCTACCTTTGCTACGGCAAAGGTTCTTTTTTTGGCTAATTT
>CALDOH010000151.1 GCA_937912185.1 uncultured bacterium
TGAAATTTATCGGGGTATTTACTATATTCATCCACCCAAAAAGATTTTACTACTGGGTCAGTTATTTTTTCTACTACTCTTTTTCTAAAAGTTTTATCCGTCAAAATACGCATAATACCCAACAAAGTTGAGCCAGGATATTCTAGCAAAGCAGAAATAGCGTGGTGTAGCACATATTCCAGCCTAGGACCCCAGGAGTCAGCCCAGATTTTTTGAAATACACCAATCAATCCAGAAGTGACCAGATGGCGTTGCTCGGGGTCGACGCTTTCCAGGACATTAAAGCCAATTGGATAGGCTAGATCAGATGGATTAAAGTAAATAACATCATTGACTCGACTGGCTGGTATAAAGTTGATTATTTTTTCTACTAGATCGCCATGAGGATCAACCACGCAAACACCCTTACCTTCTTGGATATCTTGGATGATCATGTTTTCTAAAACAGTAGATTTTCCCATACCAGTTTTTCCAATAAAATACATATGACGACGGCGATCATCAGTCTTGATACCAAACTTTACGTGAGTATTACGATAATTGGTCTGAGCAAAAGTTGTTACTTTTTCACTGGACATATTTAGGCTGTTGGTAAATTAGACGGGGGTACACCTTTGTCGGTGCTAGGTTCTACAGTACCAGAGTCATTTTTATTAAATTTTTTTTCGTAGTGTTTGTTATCTAGGTCAACATCAAAACCAGTGTAGTACAGCTGTTGACGTAGGCTATCGCTAAGTGCCCCCTGATCTTCAGTAATAGCTTGATCAAGTGGTAATGAAGTTGGTGGTTCGGCTTTTTTGGCCTCAGTTCTAGATAACATTGGTGCTTTGATGTATTTGCTTGGAAAATGCCAAAGACTAGCTAATTCTTCAGTATTTAAAATAAAAGTAGTATGACCCATGACCGTACTACGGCCTTTGTAGGCAGACATTAAACGTCTACGTCTACGGGCAGTTCTGTTTTTTATAAAGAAATAATTGATTTTTGTTTTGGTTTTACCATCAGGTTTAAAGGCATTTAGATCTAGTGTGCTAAACTGTTTGATTGAACCAAAAACTGATGAGATCACTCGAGCGACTGCAAATTGTTCTAGGGGTGAGATATATATCAATCTTATTTTACAATCAAAGCCAATTTTAGAAGCTTTATTTTCAATAGCTTCAATAGCGCCTTTTTCACCAGGGGTCAAATGAAGCATCATACTAGGCATGTCATTTTTATCGGCCTTACGGTTATTTTGAGCTTCAGCATCAGTAGGCCAAAGCCACGTTTCTCCATTTGATAAGAAAAATAAATCAACGATTGGTTGAATCAAACGCCAAATCCAACTTTCTTTTTGTTCCTTTTTTTTACCTGCTAGTTTATTGGCTTCAGCCATAGATTTGGCTGTCCAGGCAGTATCAGTAGGTCGAACAATAAATTGAAGCCAAACTTGTTCACCTCGCTGTACTTTACTCATTGTTTCCAGTAAAGAAGCAATTGGGTCTTTGAATTTTTCTTCAGCGGACGGGTCTTCAAAATAGGGATAAGTTTTTATAGGATAAACCCATGATTTAACTGGTATTATTTCTGTACCCCAGATATTGTGAGTTTCATTGGGGAAATCATCTGGTACTGTATCTACATAATCTTCTACTTCAGTGATTTCTGCATCAGGGTATTGAGAGTAAATTGAACTTTCTATCAAATCACGCCAATGGCTAGGGGTACGGATCAAAAATTGAATATAACCATCAATACTAATGATTTCAAAAGAAAAGGCTAATTGAAACATACCATGAAGATAATATTCTTTGGCGTTTAAAACAGCGTGGGCACCAGATACAGTGGCAAATAGTTGTTCAACGGCCTTGGGTGTTTGTTCGGTATCTTTGGGGATGTCAATGGCTAGTATAATAAACTTATTACTATCAAACCACTTGTTTTGTTTGTTTTGCCACCAGATAATATAGGCAAAATAAATAGAAATTATTAAAAAGAAGACCCAACCACCGTGGGTAAAAAAGTACGCAAAAGCTACCAGTGGACCCTGGCTTCCTAATAGGTATATAGGAGTTAAATCTAAAAAAAATTCCATATAGTTTTATCTTTGTATATTATACCCTTTTTAAGGAAATATTTAAAGCATAAATTAAACAAAAACAACCCAATCATTTGATGTGGGTTGTTTTATGATTTAAAAGTATTTTTTATTCTTCTTTTTTGAGTAAATAGCGCCCTTTTTCATCGCGGGCAAACTTATCTTTATTCATTAGAGCTAGGGTAATTGTAGTTTCTTTGATAAGTCTTTTCTTAAGTACCTCGGCAATAATTTCTTTTTTGCTGAGAGGTCGGTCGGCTTTCTCAAGAATTTCTTCAATTACGTCGCTAACTACACCTGGTTTATAGCCCCATTCTTTGAGGGCATAAATCCCACGGCCGATTAGGACATACTTTTTGTCCAAGATAAGTTCGTTATGAATGGTAGCTGGATAAGCCTTACGATGATCAAAATTCATTTTATTGATGGTATTGGCAATTTCAGTAAAGTGCATTGGTTTCATTTCTTTTTGTAGTACCAAATAAATTTTGTCATTCATTCTCTTTGGTCGAATTGAAGGCCATTCTACTAAACCATACTCTTCATAGGGGTTGGCTTCTAATTTTTTGGTAATATCAATAAAGTTTATAACTACCTTGTCAGTTAAGTCGTCATTTTGAGAATAAAATTCGGTTCCTTGAATTTTAGGCAAGAGTTCTTCCAAAGATATGGCGTCATCATGCTCTTCAATGAGTTTTCGAACTTCGTTGATAGTATCTAGTAAGAAGTCAGTTGAAGCCTCTGGAGTTTTCCAAAAATTATAATGTTTTGGAGTCTCCTTGACATAGTGGAAACGGTGTTTGAGTAATTGGTTTAAAACAAATCTAATAGCAGCTCTGTTTTCAGAATTATCACCAGGAATTACTAAGAGCTCCCTAGTAAGGTTTTCTTCAGACATCATACCACCATGTTCATTTAAAATTCCATTGGCGATATCTTCAACCTGCTTGAGATAAGTTTGATCAAAGTTTTTGGTAATCTTTTTGAGCGAGCTATTTTCAATTTGTCTAACTCTTTCTCTGGTTACATTATATTTTCTACCAATGTCTTCCAAAGTTTTTTTCTCATAATCAGCTAGGCCGTGACGCATTCTGATAATTTCTTGCTCACGTTCAGCCAAAGCTTCAAGAATCTTCTCCAAAATCTGATGTGGATTGAAATTCTTAAGATTATCCATATGTTTTGATGTCATAACTTGGTCTAAAATTGACTCCATATCATTGATATTATCTAATAATCTCTAATACAATAACATATTTTTTCAAAATAGTCAACCCCTTAACAATGCTTGTCAAGGGGTTGGGTTATTTATGCTAATTTTAGCTAAATTATAGAATTTTATTTACTCTTGCGCCAAATCGCCAAAAGTGGTGAAGCAATGAATATTGATGAATAAGTACCAATAATAACCCCCAGAATAAGGGCCAAAACAAAGTTTTTGATGCTAGCGCCGCCAAATATATAGATAGATAAGAGTACAAATAAAGTAGTGACTGAAGTATTGATTGATCGGACTATGGTTTGATTTACAGAAATATTTACTATGTCATTAAAAGATTTGTCGGGGTTTTTGAAGAGATTTTCTCGAGTTCGATCAAAGGTAACAATGGTATCGTGAACTGAAAAACCCAAGATTGTTAGCAGTGCTGTAACAAATAGGCTATCTACTTCAATTTTTAGGAAAAATCCCAAGGCAGAAAAAATACCAGTAACTATCAAAATATCATGAACCAAAGCAATTATAGCTGATAGGCCATATTTCCAGGAAGCCACTGGTTTTGATACCTTACGAAAAGCATAGGCAATGTAAAGCACAATAAATATCAAAACTATAATAATAGACTCGATTGCTTTGCTTTTTAGTTCACTACCAATGATTGGACCGATAGATTCAAAACGATTTTCTAAAATCGCGTTATCCTCTATTCCTTCAAGCTCAATAGTGTTCAATTTTTGAAGGATTGACTGATGGGTGGCCTCATCGACGTTATCAAAACGTAGTAAATACTCATTTTGGTCACTTGGTTGAATTCTTAGACTCTGTAGTTCGAACTCAGCTAAGGCTTCTTCTATTTGATGGGTGGCCGGTCTGGTTTGAGGATAAGATACTTCCAAGAGACTACCGCCGGTAAAATCAATACCAAAACGTAAACCCCAAAAAAGAAGGGCAATGATTGATAAGACAACCAATATTCCGGAAAAGGTAAACCAAATTTTCTTTTTGCCAATAATATTATACATACTATTCTGTATCTTTAACTTTTTTTACACCAAATAAGCTCAATTTATTTTCCAAACGCTTGCTAACAATCATACGCATAAAGGTTCTGGTAACAGTAATGGCGGAAAACATAGATATCAATATACCAATGGCCAGGGTAATGGCAAATCCTTTGATAATAGATGAGCCAAACCAAGCTAAGATAATACAAGTAATGATTGAAGATATATTGGAATCTCTGATTGAGGTCCAAGCGCGAACAAAGCCATTTTCAATAGAAGAGTTCAAGCTTTTGCCCTTATATAATTCTTCTTTAGTACGTTCAAAAATAAGAATATTGGCATCTACCGCCATACCAATTGAAAGAATAAAGCCAGCCACACCAGCTAAGGTCATAGTAACTGGAATCATCTCAAAAATAGCTAAAGAAATAAGAGTGTAGACAGCTAGAGCGAAAACAGCCAATAAGCCTGGCAAACGATAAAATACGAGCATAAATAAGGCAGCGGCTAGTAAACCAATAATACCAGCTAATAGGCTTTTTTCTACTGATTCAGAGCCTAGTGTAGCTCCTACAGTTTGTTGGCTAATAAGCTCAATTGGTACTGGTAAGGCGCCTAAATTTAAATCTTTGACCAATTGTTTGGCTTCTTCAACAGTAAAGCTACCTGAAATTTGAGCTTTACCATCTTTGATTGGTTCTTGGACTACTGGTTTTGAACGGACTTCATTGTCCAAAAATATACCAATTGGTCGGCCGACATTGTCGGTAGTGAGCTGAGCAAAAATATCTTTGCCCTCATCATCAAATTCTAGTAGTACAATTGGTTGATTGGTATTTGGTTCAAATGTAAGACTGGCGTTATTGATGTACTTACCAGTTAATCCAGTTTCTATCCAGTTGGCATCAAGTAGTAAGTCAGCATCGGAATGCTCAATGACTATATGAGATGCTCGGGCTTCACGTTCACCATTTTCATTCAGACGTTCTTCTAATTTTTTTATAATATGGTAACCAGATTGAGAAACAACTAATTCAGGAGATATTTCACCAACTTTCAAGTCTTCAAAAATTGCTTGATCAACTTCTGGTAAATAAGCACCCTTTACTTCCCAAGGGAGCTCTCCGCCATTTGGAGCAGTGGTAGGGTCCTCGCTAAATTCTTTGGCCAAATTAGAAAAATCTTCACCAGCCAAAGCTCGATCTAATATTTCTTGAGCTTTTGTTTGTTCAGAATTTTCTTCGCTAGTAGCGACGTCAGTATTTTGTCTAAAAGATGTATCTTGAAGTTTGAATTCTAGATGAGGAGTCTTATCAATGATGGCAATAGCCTCATTGACATCTTTGACGCCAGCTAGCTCAACAATGATACGGTAGTTATCACCACTAAAGTTGGTCTGCACCACTGGTTCGGATACACCATAGGCGTTTACCCGACGTTCAATCACGTCTCTAAGAGCCTCTACCCTATCACCGATGTCAGTGTTTTTTAGCTCTGAAACATCAGCTTGGTATACCAAATGACTACCCCCTTGTAGGTCTAGACCTAGGTGTATTTTAAATTGATTGAACCATCCAGAGGTTGGTATTGATTCTGGTAATTTTGGCGTAACAACTAAAGCCATAAATAAGGTAAGCAAAAAAATAGCAGCAAAAGAGAGTCTTACTTTACTTGTGGTTATTTGTGCTTTGCCTGTTTTTTTATACTTGGTCATAATAAATTTTACAATGTCCCTATTTTAGCACAATATTCGGATTTGGCAAGGCTAGAAACTGTGTTTTTATCCACTATTTAAAAGTGCCCTAATAGTAGCTCTACCTAGGGCACTTCTAAGAATTTTTTATAATTTATAAATCTGCAGCGGCTGCTTGTAAATCTAGTTCATTTACCTTTTCCCAATCATTTTCATTGAGAATAACGATATAGTCTTCAGCTACAATATACATATAATCATTGATATACATGGCGCGTTTTACAGCATCCATGTCGACTGCCCGAACTAATTCTAGCTTATTGCTTTCATAAGAAAAGATATAGCCACCTTGACCGGCTGGGATAAAGAATATTTGATGTTTGGCATCCAATAAAAAGGCGTGATGATTGCTTGATACCTCAGAATAGTATTCGTCAAGACTGTACTTGTCTATTTCTTTTGGTGAGTTGGCATCAGAGACATCAAAATAAGAAATCTTAACCTTACCGTTTTCTTCACCAACACCCAATACCTTATCATCAGTCACTGGATGTAAATATGATGAGTAGCCAGGTATTTTGAGTTCACCAGTCATCATTGGTTTGGAGGCGTTGGATAAATCAAGAATATAAAATGGATCAGTCCGCCGGAAAGTGACTAGGTATCCTCTATCTCCGATGAATCTAGCTGAATAAATTTCTTCAGTTAGACCTAGGTCAGTGATAGATCCTTTGACATTGAGATTTTTATCCAAAACATAAATATCATTAGCACTTTCTTCGATCCTACCAAAGCCAAACCAACCACGGCCAATAGTAGTGGCAATTCGAAGGTTACCTTTGTATTCATCCAAGGAAAATTGATTGAGCGGTGTACCAGGTACTACTCCATTGGCTTTTATATCAAGATTGTCTAAGGATATTTTTACAATACCACTTTTGACCAAGTTACGTTTATTTTCATTCATGTAATCAGCGATCCTATTTTCAAATTCGTTTTCTAATCTTAATTCCTCATCTTTATCGATTGATTGGAGCCATTTTTGCATCAGAGTTTCCATTTCTACCATTTTGGCTCGATAGCTGATGTCATAAGAGTTAAGCTTGCTCATTTGTGACATTATTTCACTCGGTATCAAATCATTAGCTTTTGTAGCCAAAAAATTGTACATAAATTGAAATTCATCGAGTGGCTGATCATAGGTAATAAATAAGTTGTCTTCTGACATATAAGTTACAGAAGAATAGCCACTACCAAGGAAAGCAACCTTATCTAGGGTTTGGCCAGATTTTATATCCAAAGTAACAACATTAAAACTAATGTCAGCAGCGCTTGGGTTTTTTGGATGGTAGATAGATCCACAGTCTAGGCTGGTAGTAATGCCATCTATCTCCAGTAGTGGCATTGGACAAGTATAATCATAACCTAGGTAAGTAGTAGTAACTAAATAAATTTTATCACCCATCAAGCGAGCGCTGCGGTAATTGTGTCTATCTTCCAGAGTCACTGTCCAAGTTTTTTGTGGGTTGGCCTCATCACTAACATCGTAGGCATAAATATAGTTACCGGCAAAAACAACCAAAGTATCATCCTTGTATAATAGATCTCCGGTTTCTAAAATTTGAGAATCTAATCCCAGTTCTGCTGGTGGCCAAGCTTTAATCAAACTAGTTTTGGCGCTAGGATATTCCTGTGGTGGCAAAGCAACACCCGGAGCAATATCTATGTCCATCATCGGTTGTATTAGACCAGGCTCTCTATAATAGTATCTAGCCGTTCCAGAAAAGAAAATTTCCTTGCCGTCAGTTTTGAGAATGTCTGGTTCATCAATACCAACTACCTGAACATTGGTGTCAGATACACGGTCTGGACCAACTTGACCAAGTTGTATATTTTTTACACTATCTATACCCCACTCATCAGTACCAGCGGCCGGTGCGGCGTCCAGCATAATCTCATTTCTGGCAAAACTATTATAACCATTCATTTCTTTAATTTCACTCAAATAAGTCTGCAATTCTTCTGGTGATTGAAAGGCAGCTATTGCTGTAGTATTTGGTGAAGATAAATTGAATGGGTTTGCTAAGCGGGCTAAGATGTCATAATTAATACTCTGATCACGAATCAGGCTGGCAGATAGTATAAAGACCAAACTAATAGCCGCTACTACTATCAGCACCATCATGGAAATGACCATGAAGCCAAAGTTGTTTTTTTCTTTACTCATACTTTTATTTTAATTTTTTACACATTATATTATAACACAAAAGCCCTGTATCATACAGGACTTTAATTACCACCAAAGCGTCGGTTGCGATTGTTGAATTCTTCGATAGCCTTATCGAGATCCTTGGGGGTAAAGGCTGGCCAGTCTTTTTTGGGAAAATAAAATTCACTGTAGACCGATTGCCAGGTCAAAAATCCAGATAAACGATGCTCCCCTGATGTTCTAATGATCATATCTGGATCTGGCATGTCTTTAGTATAAAGATATTTAGCAAACAATTCTTGATCAATTTTATCTGGGCTTATTTTATCTTTAATTATATTTTTTACGGCCAACAGTATTTCTTGACGTCCACTATAGTTGAGGCAAACATTCAAAGTTCCTTTTCTATTATTTTTAGTTTTAGCTAAAGCTTTTTTAATACCATCTTGTAATTCATTATCA
>CALDOH010000152.1 GCA_937912185.1 uncultured bacterium
AGGGCAGCATGGATTAGCGTAGCAGTAGCTTTAATAGTTTTTATATTTATATTAATGATTTTTAGTGTATATATTATAGCAAAAAATCCAAATAAAATCCAAATAATTTTTAACTTGGTATCAGATTGATTTTTGCCCATATTTACGATAAAATGACCCTATGGAAAATATAAGACTATTTATATCAATACCAGTTGATCCTGGACTAACCAAATCTATTTTTAAACAATTTGAAGGCTTAAATTTGCCCTGGGAAAAGATGAAAGCAGCCAAATTTGATCAATTACACTTGACTCTCAAATTTTTGGGTGAAACACCACTAGAAAAACTCCCAGCTTTTATCGAGGCCCTTCAAGATATTGATACGCAAATTAATGATTTAGAATTGCATATCAGTGGACCACAGATTTACAATGAAAAAAGGCCACAGGTCTTAGTCCTTAAGGTAGAGGAGAACGATAAATTAAAACAATTATACCAGGACGTAGAACAAGCTCTATTTGATGCTGGTCTAGCTCATATGGACAAGAGGAAATTTTCCGCTCACCTGACTCTGGCCCGGGTTAAGACCAGTGCTAGTTTTGATGAATTTGCAGATTTTTCAAATTGGAAATTTAAAGCCAATTTTGTAGTCTCACATTTTGAGCTTCAACAAAGTGAATTAGAACGAACTGGCCCGACTTACACAGCGCTACAAACATTTGATTTATGATCCCCGTTAAAAATTTTTAAACTACTTTTCTAAAGGGGTAAGCTAAAATAATAATTAATTTATAACGGGGTGATCAAGGAATACAAAATTTTAGACGTAAAGGTTCAGGCAATTGCCAAACATATTCTGCGAGAATATCTGCAAAATTTTTTGGATTCAGATTTGCAACATCAAATTACTACTGTCAATCCAGAATTTATAGTAACTGCACAAAAAAACAAAAAATTTAAAGACGTAATAAACAATGCTAGCTTGGCAACTATTGATGGCACTGGTATAATTCAGGCCCTACAATTTGCTGGTCAAAAAATTGGCCTAGACCAAAGATTGACCGGTGTTGAACTAACTGAAATCATTTTAGATATTGCTATCAAAGATAATCATCGAGTTATTTTTTGCCTCAACAGCCAAGGATTGACCAAGCCGGATTTATTCTTTATGCACATCAAAAAAAAATATCCCGAGCTAGATTTTCAGGTGGCCGATGAAAATGATACCCTAACAAAAGCTCAGGCCTTTATGCCAGCAATACTTTTTGTTGGCTTTGGTGCTCCTCGGCAAGATTTGTGGATAGCCGAAAATATAGATAAAATAACTTCAGTCAGAATAGCAGCTGGCGTTGGTGGCACCTTTGACTTTATGACTGGCCGACAAAAACGCGCTCCCAAAATTTTTAGAAGCTTTGGCCTAGAGTGGTTCTGGCGACTAATGCGTCAACCCTGGCGTATTGTCCGTATAAATCGCGCTATCTTTTCTTTTTATTATTTACTCTTAAAAGAACGATTAAAACACAAGAAATATGAAGCTTAAAACTAGATTTGCTCCCAGTCCAACTGGATATTTACACGTTGGTAGTCTAAGAACTGCCCTGTTTAACTACCTTTGGGCTAAAAAAAATAACGGTGAATTTGCCCTGAGGATAGAAGACACTGATAAGAAAAGATTTGTTGAGGGTGCTCAAGAAAACTTAATAAAAATCCTTACCCTAATGGGATTGACTCCTGATGGGAAGATAATGGTCCAGTCTACTAGACTAGCTATTTACCAAAAAACTGTCGACAAATTAATCAAACAAGATTCTGCTTATCCTTGTTTTTGTACTGCTGAGCGTCTAGAGCAAGCTCGTAATGATCAACAAGCCAAAAAGCAGGTACCAAAATATGATGGCCTTTGCCGTAATTTAAGTCCTGAGGAAAGAAAAAAAAGAATCAATGAGGGTCAATCTTATGTAGTCAGATTTAAAATACCTGAAAATAAAATTGTCGAAGCAGAGGATATTGTTTATGGAAAGATTTCTGTCAAAACTCAAGATCTGGATGATTTTGTAATTTTAAAATCTGATAAATATCCAACCTACCACTTAGCCCATATAGTAGATGATATTGAAATGAAAATCACTCACGTCATCAGAGGCGAGGAGTGGCTGCCGTCATTACCTAAGCATATTTTGATCTATCAAGCTTTGGGTCACAAAGTACCACAATTTGTTCATCTACCACTACTACTCAATCCTGACAAATCAAAACTTTCCAAACGCCAAGGAGATGTGGCAGTAGAAGATTTTTTAAATAAAGGTTACCTGGGACAAGCTTTGATCAATTATGTAGCACTCTTGGGCTGGAATCCAGGCGATGATAGAGAATTGTTTACTATTGATCAATTGATAAAAGAATTTTCCTTGGAGAGAATAAACAAAGCTGGAGCTGTCTTCGATATCAACAAATTAAATTGGTTCAACGCTGAATATATAAAACAGATTATCAAACAAGGCGGGCGTCGTTATGAACAACTCCTAGAACAAATAAGTACCTTTATACCCAAACACGAAGACCGACTTGATGATTTGGTCAAACTTTTTGCTGGTCGTATAAATAACCTTTTGGAATTAAAAGAAATGAGCTCCTTTTTATTTACC
>CALDOH010000153.1 GCA_937912185.1 uncultured bacterium
TTTTTATTTGGGGTGATTATTTTTGAAGGTAAACTACACAATATCCAACCGATTTTAGCCAATCACCGAGCGTTGCTCTTCATTGTTCTTAGTGGTTTGGCTGGCGCTATTTCTTGGTTGTTTTATTTTTGGGCTCTCAAGCTTGGCAAGGCTCAACAGGTGGTGCCAATAGATAGATTAAGTATGGTTTTTGTTTTAATTATGGCTTTTATGTTTTTGGGTGAAAAGCTAAGCTTGAAAATAGTTATTGGTACCCTAGCTATGTTGGTTGGGGCTATCCTAGTATCTTTAGGTTAAAGAAAATAAAGTATGAAAATAGCCTTTTTAGGTTATTTTTTTTATTTAAATAAAAAACCGCCTCAACTTGTAGTATATTGGCGGGGATATGGGGGAGTCGAAGTCTACTGCAGGGTGGCTTTGAGGCCAGTGATTGCATCGTTATAGTGGCTTTGCCAGTAGGACTCGTGCTCAAGTCCTTCGACCTGTGAACGGAAGATTTTGGATCCTCCATCGGTACCGAAATTGACTACACCGTCCTGGTTGTCGTCCGAGAAGGCTTCGATGGACTTTAGATCACCGCTTCCTTCGGGTCTGACCCAGGCTTGGAAACCAGGGGTGTGCCACTTGTAGTCCAGGGTATAGCGCCTATTCTGGTAGACGTAGACCACGCGGAAGCCGCAGTTGTTGGGGCCGTCGAGTTCCTTGAGTAGAAACTTGCTGGCCGGAGCCTGGTAAACGGAATCGGCCAGCTCCATCAGCTGCTTGTAGTTGACGATGGGGCTAGGATCGGCAGCCAGGATGGTGGTTGCTGATATGGTCAGCAACACGACCGCCAGAACCAGAGTCGAGGCAAACTTTTTCATGATCTCCTCCTTGAATGTGCGTCTTGTCACGACACAGCTCTCGTGACTGAGTTTTTGCCAAATTTGGCAATTTGATAATATAGTACATAAAAGCCATGATGTCAACATATTAGATGAACTATGTTTTTAGAGTCATTGACAATGCAGCTTATATAGCCCATATTTACCTATGTAATCTTGAAGCAAACAAGTTTGAACCTTATAACCTTAAGGGGTGAAATCATGATAGTTCCAAAGCTGGTAATCGGCAACTATGAGTTTAGGTGGCCAATCGTCCAGGGTGCTATGGGCGTGCGGGTATCAGCCCATCCTTTGCCGGCAACCGTTACCAATCTCGGTGGTCTGGGGACCATCACTAGCCTTGGTCTGGGCAGCATTGACGCTGACCAGGAAACCTTTGCCCGCGTTTCAAGAGAAGCGTTGGTGGAAGAAATCAGAAAAAGTCGCGATTTAAGCTACGGCGGAACCGACAAACCCCTGGCGCTCAATGTGATGGGCGTGCTGAGCAACGTCAATGATCTAGTTACTACCGCCGTTGCCAACGGCATCAAGATCATTGTCTATGGTGCTGGCATTCCTAGTAAACTGCCAAAGATAGTAGACGATGATAGCGTCATGCTGATACCGATGATCAACTCGGCCAGGCTGGCTACAGGGATCATCGACCTCTGGTGGAAATTCTACAAGCGGGCGCCCGATGCTCTTCTTCTGGAGGGTCCTTTGGCTGGTGGTCATCTTGGCTATACAGGATACCAGCTAGCTCACCTAGATGAGTGTTTTTTGGAAAAGATCCTCCAGGAGGTGGTGGAGGCTGTTCGTCCTTACGAGCAAATGTTGGGACGAAGAATTCCGATTATTGCCGCTGGTGGTATTTACACCGGGGCCGACGCTGCGCGCATGTTGCACCTTGGTGCGGCTGGAGTACAGCTAGGTACGCGTTGGGTGGTCACTGATGAGTGTCCGGCAGCGAGAGAGTTCAAGCAAGCTTACCTAGATGCTAGGCAGGAGGATATCCAAATTATTCATTCGCCAGTTGGTATGCCCGGTCGGGTCATCCACAACAGCTTTCTGGAGAAACTTGCTGCCGGCGAAGTTCGGAAAAGGTGTCCTTACAAATGCATCAGCGTTTGTGATATCAGACACGCGGGCTTTTGTATTGCCGAAGCTCTTTTCAACGCTAAGGAGGGAAAGCTTGATGATGGTCTGATCTTCGCTGGTGCCAATGTCCACCGTGTTGATCGCATCATGCCCGCTAAGGAATTGATGACAGAGTTGGTAGAAGGTATCAAAGCCTCTCCATTGGAGCTACCTTGTTCTGTCTAGAGTATCTGCGCGACCTTGAGTTGCGCAGTTTTTTATTTACTTGAAAA
>CALDOH010000154.1 GCA_937912185.1 uncultured bacterium
ACAGCTTATAAAAGAGCCAAGCTTATAAACGTAAAATATCAAAGCAAAGATGATATAGCGGTTTTAAATTATGACAATAAAGATACCAAGTCTTTTGCTCGCAAGACCAAAGCTAAGGTTTATTATTTTTCACTAAGACGAAAAGTACGAGGTGCTTATCAAAAAAATAATTGGATTTATTTTTTTGATGGCAAACAGACCAAGCGAGTAATGTCATTTAAAAATGTCAAATTACTCGGTGATCATAATCGGCAAAACATTTTAGCAGCCATAATAGTGGCCAAATTATTAGGGATAACTAATAAAAATATTGCCAAAGCAGTCAATAAATTTAAAGGTGTAGATTATCGTTTAGAATATAAGGGCAAAAAAAATAATACTGAGATTTTCAATGATTCAACCTCTACTACGCCTGATGCAACTTTGGCTGCTATTCGGGCTCTGGTTGATCGTTCTATTGTTTTGATTGCTGGAGGAGAGGATAAACAACTTGAGTACAAGGATTTAGCCAAGGAAATTAAAAAAAGAGTAAACTTTTTGATTCTTTTGCCAGGCAGTGCTAGTGAAAAATTGATTAAAGAGCTCAGACTGATTAATTTTCCTTCATATCAGATGCTCTCAGGGATTGATGATTTGGCAGTGGCTTATGATTTGGCCTTTAAGTATTCTACTGGTCAGAAAAAAGCGATTTTATTTTCTCCAGCAGCAGCTAGTTTTAATATGTTTGACAATGAGTTTGATCGAGCTCGTCAGTTTGATAAATTGATAAATGGTGACACGAAGAAAGCGAAAAAATAATTTACTCATTTGGTTGCTCAAGCCATTTTTTCCAGACCGTGGTCCAGAGCATCACCCCGATAGAGTGCTATTAGTTACTATCGGCTTACTTTTATTTTTGGGAATTATATTTTTGTCCTCAGCTTCATCTAGCTTGGCTTTTTATCGTCACCTGGATGCTTATCGTTTTGTTAAACAGCAACTACTCCACGGTATTTTGCCAGGAATAATTTTGTTTTATGTTTCTTTTAGAATCAATTATAAAATTTATAAAAAATTTAACTACCTATGGCTAGCGCTATCAATCATTTTACTTTTATTGGTTTTTATTACTGGATTCAAAGGTGAGTTTGGCACAGC
>CALDOH010000155.1 GCA_937912185.1 uncultured bacterium
TAGATCCAAAAGCATTGACCAATTTTCTATATAGAAAATATCCAACTTTGCTTCTTCGGTAAAAAGTAAGTTGCTACGACCAGACACCTGGGCCATTCCAGTCATACCAGGTTTAATGGTCAATAATATTTTATAACCCCTCTGATAACGAGACACTTCTTCTGGTTCATGAGGGCGTGGACCTACTAGACTCATTTGACCACGAATAACATTAAACAATTGTGGCAATTCATCAAAACTAGTGCGTCTGAGCCATTTACCAATACTTGTTATCCGAGGATCATCCTTTATTTTAAACAAAGGGCCATCAAGTCGTTCGTTCATTGGCATCATCTCCGATTTCATCTTATGAGCGTCTTTTACCATGGAACGAAATTTATACATAGAAAAAGATCGATCTTTTTTACCAACCCTCTTTAATCTAACAAAGGCTGGACCAGAAGATGTGCTACGGATTATTATAGCCAAAACGATAAACAGTGGCGATAATATAATAATCAAAAACAAAGAAACTATAAAATCAAACATGCGCTTGGATACCCGGCGCCAACCATCTAGTGGTGTGCCTTGAACCTCAACAATAGGCAAGCCAGCCACACTATTTAAATCGATATTTATATTTTGCGCTTGAAATAAATTGGCAGCATAGCGAAGTGTGATTTGATTTTCCTGACAGTAAGTCAAGATATCCAGGGCCTTGTCTTTAGAGATGCTAGAATCAGTCTGAATAATAGTATCAATTTTTTTATCTTTAATTTTTTGTTTTATTTTATCTGAATTCAATAAATCCTCCATATTATTAAATTCTGCTAAAACTCTGAAGCCTTGACGTGGATTTTTAGTATAGGCATCCAAAACAGGCTGACGAGTCTTTGTCTCACCAAGTAAAACTACATTGGATAGACCAAGGCCTTTTTTGAAAAATGCATTTCTAATCAATATGACTATAATACGACTTAAAAAAAGATAGGCAATGGCCAGGGCCCAAGAAAAGATTATAATAAAACGAGAAGAAAATAATTCACGCTGCCAAAAAATAGCTAAAACTAAAAATATCACCACAGTAGATACTCCGGTAATAATCTTGGGAAGTTCTTTGGCCAATTTTTTGCTACGCATGGTATAAAAACCAGATAGAGCAAAGACTATAACTCCAAAAATAGCCACCTTTAAGACCAATTGAAAATAATCACTAACTGGCATTTCATAAAATACCGGCCGAACTTCACTAATAGTTTCAGAAAAACGTAAATAATAGGCAGAAAGGGCAGCTGCTATCAGCAAGAAAAAATCAATGGGAACTAAGGCTATATTAGTAATAAAATCAGCTTTTTTCACCCCATTAAAAATTAATAATTAATTACCCGGTTAGAAATTATAGTAAAATTGATTTATTTGATTATAGCTTGTAAAATTAGCTAAATTTCGTGAATTTCTAACGGGGTTCATAGTATAAGTATCATATCATTATGGCTTTATTTAGTAAATATAAGCTATCTTGACAGATTCATTAAAATATTGTATATATATATCATAAGGCTTAATAACCAAGGTGACCGCTGCCGCTTTGCGGGAGAGGAAAGTCCGAGCACCACAAACAAGATAGTTGATAACGTCAACCGTCCCGAGTTAAATTGGGATAGAACAAGTGCAACAGAGAGTACTCCTATCGGCAATATGTCGGTTAAGGGTGAAATTGTCGGATAATAAAACGACACGTTCTCACAGTGATGTGAGAAAAGAGGTAAACTTTTATCTGGTGAAAGGCTAAGTAGGTTCGGTATGCTGCCGAACGGGTAAGCTGCTTGAGTCTATAGGCAACTATAGACCTAGATAGATGGTCACCACCCTGCTTGCAGGGGACAGAATTCGGCTTATATGGTTATTAAGCCTTTTTTAGTACTTAAAAATCTCGCACTTGGCGAGATTTTATTCTAGAATAAAATTTAAGGTTTCTTGAGCCGACTTACGCCAAGAAAATTCATTGGCTCTATCATGTCCTTTATTTATGTATTTTTCTCTAAGTTCGGCATCTTTCATAAGCTTGTCCAACACCCCTGACATGTCGACAGTGTCATCGGGATCAAAATACATAGCCGCCTCCCCAGCTACTTCATGTAGCACCGGAATATCCGAACACGCAATTGGCACCTTAGAGGCCATTGCTTCTAAAAGTGGGATACCAAAGCCTTCAAACTTAGAGGGAAAAACAAACATGGAAGCTGATGCCATTAACTTGGGATAATTTTTTTGACTAACATAACCAAGTAAAATAATATCATCTTTTATTTCTGGATCTTGGATTAATTTTTCTATTTCTTTATACCCATGATTACCAGGACGACCACCTAAGACCAATGGCCAACGACGGGTAGTTTTTTTGTAGGCCTTAACTAAATTTTGAATATTTTTTTTGGTTTCTAGGCGTCCAATATACAGGATAAATTTATCTGGCATATCATGGTAATCTTTATAATCTTGGATATCCTCTTTTGACATACCACCAAAATCATCACCGTTCCAACCATGATAGATAACTCTTATTTTGTTTTCAGTACCAGGAAAATATTTTATAATATCTTTTTTGGTAGTTTCAGACACAGCGATAATCTTGTCCGCTTTTTTGATCGCCAAACGATGAGATAAGCGCTGATAAATTAATTCTAGTGGATGATAAAGTTTTGGGTTACAATAAAAACCAAGATCATGAATAGTGACTATTATCTCTCCTCTACTAAAAAGAGGCACGGCGTTAGAAGCAAAAAATTTATCAACTGGATTTTTGATTAATTCAAAGCTCAAACGTATATGAGTCCAAAACTTCTTGAAGGGCCAAGTTAACTTTTTAAAAATAAAATTGCCCGGCGCATCTTTAAGCTCACCGGCCAAATATTCATTATAGTAGACAATAAACCTATTGTCCTTATCTAGATTTTTAAATTCTTGTAATAAATGCCAAGCATACCATTCAGTACCAGTTTTGTACTGTTTATTAGCGCGAGTTGCTTCTAAACCAATGGTAGTTTCTCTCATTATTTAGTAGATAAAATACTACGTTTATATGACTCTAAATTCTCCAAGGCAATACCAGTACCACGAGCGACACAAAGTAGTGAATCGTCGGCTACGTAGGCTGGTACACCAGTTGCTTGAGCGAGTAATTTGTCCATATTACGAAGCAAAGATGTGCCACCGGACAAAACCATGCCCTTATCCATAATATCCGCGGAAAGCTCTGGTGGAGTTTGATATAGAACTGATTTAACAGCTGATATCAAACCTTGCAATTCATTTTGTAGAGCTTCAGTTATATCATCAGAACTAACATTAACTGTTCTAGGTAAGCCAGTTATCATGTCCCTACCTTTAATATCCATAAATAATTTTTCTTCTTTAGGTAAAAATTGAGCTGAGCCAATTTTTATTTTGATTTCTTCAGCACTTCTCTCACCAATAGCTAAATTATATTTTTTCTTAATATATTCACCAATAGCAGTATCATATTTATTGCCGCCAATACGAACTGATGTGTTGGCTACAATACCACCCAAAGATATAACCGCAATTTCACTAGTACCACCGCCCATATCTACAATCATGTGACCCGAAGCACTACCAATGGGTATATCAGCTCCAATAGCGGCTGCAATGGGCTCACGAATGATATAAGCAGCCTTTGCGCCAGCATTTAGAGTCGCATCAATAACTGCTCTACGCTCAGTTGAAGTAATACCGGCTGGAACAGCAATCATAACTTCAGGACGAAAAATCTTCATACCACCAACTGCTTTGTTGATAAAGTATTTAAGCATACTTTCAGTAGTACGATAATCGGCAATCACACCATTTTTGAGTGGACGAGAAGCAATAATAGAGTCGGGTGTACGACCAATCATTTCCTTGGCCTCATCCCCTACTGCTAAAACTTTTCTATCCAAAACAGAAATAGCCACCACTGATGGCTCGTTAATTACAATTCCCCTCTTGGGAATATATACTAAGGTATAAGTCGTACCTAAATCAATGCCGATTTTTTTTATAAACATTTAGC
>CALDOH010000156.1 GCA_937912185.1 uncultured bacterium
ATTCTAAGGTATCTCCGACTTCAACAATTGGATCACCTTTGTATTCTATACCAGCCTCATTACCTTCGGCGACTTCAGATACATTTTCCTTGGCTGCTTGTAAGTTGGTCATTTCACCAATAGTTTCTACTTCACCATTTTTCATGACTTTGATTTTGGCGTCTTTGTTTATTTTACCTTGAGTGACCTTACCACCAAAGATCATAGTATTTTTGGTAGATTTAAATATTGCCAAGACTTCCATCTTGCCCAAAAATTTGTGGACTACTTTTTTGGCTTTGATGTTGTTTAATATTTTTTCTACCTCTTCTAGTAATTTATAAATAATATCAAAGTAAAGGACAGTAACGTGTTTTTCATCGGCTAGTGAGGTGATGTTTTTATTTTCCTTGATATGGAAACCAATGATTATAGCCTTGGTCGCTTCAGCGTTATGGATATCATCCTCAGTAATTTGACCGAGGCCTTTCTTCAAAACTCTAATTTGTGTGTCTGGCACATTAATTTTGGCTAGCGATTCTTCGATGGCTTCAGCTGAACCCAAAACGTCTGATTTTATTATTAGACTCAAGGTATTAATACCGGACTCTTCATCGCTACTATCATTGTGGCTATTGCTAGCGGTAACAGAAACTTTCTTCTTAGAGTTAGAGTTTTTTAATTTTTCTTTAAATTCTTTTTTATCAGTTATAACTTCAAGTACTTCCCCAATAACAGGTAATTTTTTTAAACCAAGTATCTTGACAGGAGTAGCTGGAGTAGCTTGCTTGAGGTCTGCGCCGGTCCAATCTTGCATGATTTTTATTTTGCCAGGTACATCGCCAACCATAAACATATCGCCAACTTCGAGGACGCCGGCTTGAACTAGTACAGTGGCTACTGGCCCAGCGCTTTTGTCTACATGAGACTCGATGATGGTACCAACAGCGGATCCCTGATTGTCAGATTTTAGGGCTTCCATATCAGCTACCAAAAGAATTGTGTCCAAGAGTTCGGGGATGTTCTTTTTAAATTTAGCAGAAATTGGTTGGCAAATGATCTTGCCGCCCCATTCTTCTGGGAGGAGGTTTATTTCAGATAATTCCTGTTTTACTTTTTCTATGTCTGCGTTTTCTTTGTCGATCTTATTGATAGCTACGACAAAGGGTAGCTTTTCTTTTTGAATAACAGAAATACTTTCTAGAGTTTGTGGTTGAAGGCCATCATCAGCGGCAACTACTAGGATCGCTACGTCGGCAATCTGACCACCGCGTGAACGCATGGCTTTGAAGGCCTCGTGGCCAGGAGTATCTAAGAAAGTAATTAAACGATCGCAAGTTATTACTTGATAAGCACCAATGTGTTGAGTAATGCCACCAGCTTCTTGGTCGACTACGTTGGTTTCTCGGATAGCGTCTAGTAATTTTGTTTTGCCATGATCAACATGACCCATAACCACTACTACTGGAGGTCGGGTACCTTCACTAGTTCTTTTGGATAGTAGTTTGTCTAGACGTTCTCTTTTGCTAGCCTCTTCTATGATTTCTTTGTCGGATCTGATAACTTTGAAACCAAGATCTTCGGCAATAATGGTGGCGGTGTCAAAGTCAACTCTTTCATTGAGTGAAACCATGATGCCATTTTTCATCAATTCACCCATCAGTCTGGCTACTGGTAGTTTCATCAATTCAGCCATATCTTTGACAACGATGTTGTCACCGATAGAAACTTGTTTTAGATCATCAATCTTTTTTTTGTCAGCCTCAGGATCTTCTTTACCTCGTTCTTCCACCTTAGAGAGTCTCTCTTGTAGAGCTACTTTTTTACTTTGTTTTTTCCAAGCGGCAGTTATTTTTGGTACCAAGGCATCATCTACTTTAATGGCGCGGGCACCAATGTCAAAACCTAGCTCTGGTAGTTTTTCTAAGAGTTCTTGAGTTGTGGTCTTAAGTTGTCGAGCTAAGGCAGTAACATTCATCCCGTTAGAAATTAATTTTTAGCTTGTACTTCATCCCGTTATACATAGGTGTTAGAATTTCTAACGGGATTCATAGGGCTATAAATAAATTAAATACACACTAGGTTAGTGTATTAGAATTAAATTCTTTGTAACTCTACTAAATTTTGCCAAAAAAGTCAATATTTATAGGGTTTTTCTGTTTGGCTGTTTTCATTGACAAATGACAGATATTGTTATACATTATATAGTTAAATTAGAGATAAATAGTAGTTATAAATGGATTTACCATTAGAACAATTGAGTAAGCTAGTTAGCAATTCCAATCGGATTCTAATCACTGGTAGCGCTGGTCCGAACGTGGACTTGATCAGTACTGCCGTTGCTTGGCAGCTTTTTTTGACTAAGCAAAAAAAGATCGTGGATGTTGCTTTTGTTGGAAATATATCTAAATTAAAGTTTCTACCTTCATCTACAAAGATAAAGAATGATGTTGGTGAGTTGGGTAAATTTAAAATTATTTTGGATATCAAAAATACCAAAGTAAAACAGCTTAGCTATGACATAAGCGATGATCAGTTAGTGATAGATGTTGTGCCGGAAGAGGGTATTTTAAAAGCAGAGGATTTATCTACCAGCCAAGGAGACTATAAATATGATTTGGTGATTTGTCTGGGAGCCAATAGTTTTGATGCCTTGGGCAAAATCTTTTCTGACAACAGAAGTTTTTTTCATAAAGTTCCAGTTATAAATATTGATCGCTCAGTTTTGAATGAGAATTTTGCCCAGCTCAATGTAATTGAAAGTGGAGCTACTTCTTTGGCAGAGATTTCTTATCACGTTTTGAAAAAGTATATTGATAAAGATATTGCCACTTGTCTTTTGGCGGGTATGATTTCAGCTACCAATAGTTTTCAATCACCTCAAGTGTCACCTGGCACCTTGGAGCTAGCTAGTGAATTGATTGTCAAAGGTGCTAGGCGAGAACAAATAGTAGAAGCTCTCTATCGCACCAAGGATATTGATACTCTTAGAAATTGGGGTAGGGTGTTGTCACGACTACGTAAGCACAAATATATTATTAGTTCTTATCTTCAGCACGAAGAGGCTGACAATTTGCCACAAGATTTTCAAGAGATGGTCAAAGATTTGATTTTATCTACACCCAATGCGCAAGTAGCTATTATTTATTATCAAGCAGAATTTCATCAAACTGAAGCTTGGGTTTATACTATCTCTAATTTGAATGCCCTGGACTTGGTCAAAGATTTGTCAGGTGAAGGTCATCGTCGTTTTGCTAAAGTAAAATTGGATAAAGAGCTAGAAGCTGCTCGAGAGTTGATAAACAAGAGAATAGAAGATAAATTAGAGGTCATAAACAGCGCTTCATAATGCTTCACAAAAAACTTAAGTTCGTCTATAATACTTATGTTTAAAACATGGGTTTTTATACACTTCGTCCTGTAGCTTCCCGCGGAGCGGGACCCCGCCTTGCGGTGGCAGCTGGTTACCTGCCTGCCGGACAGGTAGGGAGCACTACATATATAAAGTTTATTAAAATATACATTGTTTTATCGTCCTGTAGCTCAGCTGGTTAGAGCACCACTCTTATAAAGTGGGGGTCCTGGGTTCAAGTCCCAGCAGGACGACCACGTAAAATTGAGCATAGCTCAATCACGTGGCGCGGCCTTAGTAATTTTTTATTAGGCTTGCCACGTGAACCCGTCCCTATTTGGGACGGGTTTTTACGTGGTTGCTAATTTTCTCTAATTCTGATTTAATATTACTATAATTTATTTTCTATGAAAGATTTTTTTAAGCGAAATTTACTTTTATTTGTCGTCTTCATTACCGGGGCAGCTGTTTTAGTAGTTGAGGTAGTGGCAGTACGTATTTTGTCTCCCTATTTTGGTAGTACTATTTTTACAGTTTCTAGTGTTTTAGGAGTAATCTTAGCTGCTCTTAGCTTGGGTTATTATTTTGGTGGCAAGATGGCTGACAAATATCCTTCAGAAAAACTATTTTTTGCTATTATTTTTGTCAGCGGAGCCAGTCTATTATTTTTACAGTTTTTAAATCTAACAATCTTACCTATTTTGGGTTATAGTCTATCCATTATCAACGGGCCTCTGATATCCTCTTTGATATTATTTTTTATTCCAGGTTTTTTGATGGGTACTCTATCACCACTGGTCATCAAGCTACAACAAGATCGTTCACCGGAAAGAGGTATCGGTGGTATTTCGGGGCAAGTTTTTTTCTGGTCAACCTTAGGTAGTATTTTTGGTTCAATATTTACTGGTTTTGTCTTAATTCCACATTTTGGTATTGATCAGATTGTGCTTACTACTGGTGTTATACTTCTTGTTATTGGTCTTTTGCCAATTGTTATTATGACTGGTACCAAAAAATTGATTGTTAAATTGATCATACTTCTGTTTATCACTGGCGGCTTGCTGGCAGCATCTTCTGCTGTTCAATCGAAGGGTAATATTATCTATCAAAAAGATGGGGTCTATGAAAGGCTTATAATCTACGATGATGAGTATCAGGGTCGTCCGACCCGTTTTTTTATGCAAGACAGAAGCAACTCAGGGGCCATGTTTTTGGATGGGGATGATTTAGCTTTTGAATACACCAAATATTATTCTCTTTATAAGGTCTTCAATCCTGAGCCTAAGGAAGTTTTGGCAATCGGCGGAGGTATCTATTCAGTACCTAGAAAAATGCTCAGCGAATTGCCAGAGGCTAATATTGATGTGGTAGAGATAGAGCCAGAGTTAGAGGATTTAGCTAAAAAATATTTTAATCTTCCAGATGATCCTAGATTAAATACTTATACTGAAGATGGTCGTCGTTATTTGGTAGATACTGACAAAAAATATGATGTAATTTTTAGTGACGTATATTTTTCTATGTATTCAGTGCCAACACACTTCACTACCTCTGAGTTTTATCAGATTGCCAAAGATAGATTAAACCAAGATGGCATTTTTGTGGCCAACTTTATTGGTTCCTTGTCTAGACAAAAACCATCTTTGCTTTTTGCTGAAATGAAGACTTTTGATTCTGTTTTTGACAATACTTATTATTTTGCCGTTACTAATCCTGGTAGAAGCAAGATGCAAAATATTATCTTTGTAGGTGTAAATGGTGATAAAAAAGTAGATTGGAGTGCAGAAGAAATTTTAGCTATTGATGATCCCATAATTCAGAAAGCTCATAAACAATTGATTGACACTAGTCGTTTTGATTTTAGTGATCATCCAATCTTGACTGATAATTATGCCCCAGCAGATTACTTGACTGCCGTAAGTTTAAGTAGGGATATAAAAGATGGGGATAAAACCTTTAATGGTAAAGAAATTTTAGCTTTAGTTGAGCAACAATTAGATTATGGACCACGGTATTTATCAGCTCCTGGGCACACTAGAGTGAAAGACTTCTTGATAGCCAATGCATCTTTAGCTGACAAGCTAGAGCTTCAAACTTGGCAGCACAAGGCTCAGGATGGGGCAGAATATGAGCTGACAAATATTATTGCCAGGTTTAATCTAGACAAGGAAGAGAGAATAATCTTGGCCACTCATTATGACAGTAAGAAATTTGCTCATAATGACTTGCAATTTTCCGATCAAGCAGTGCCCGGAGCCAATGACTCGGGATCTGGCACAGCTGTACTATTAGAAGTACTCCGTCAGGTCTCTATGAATTTAGATCATTTCGGTATTGGAATCGATATTGTATTTTTTGATGGCGAGGAAGGTGAGGAGTATGTTACCGATGATTATAGTCAGTGGCAAGCCTTGGGTTCAAATCATTTTGTAGAAAATTTGAGCGAACTTTATCCAAATCAACTACCACAGAGTGCCATTGTGCTAGATATGGTCTGTGATAAAGATTTGTTGATTCAGCCAGACGAATCATCCTTGGCCAATGCTCCAGAGTTGGTAGCTGATTTTTGGAAGACAGCCAGAGAAACTGATAGTGCTGTTTTTTCTACAGAGCCCAGGAAAGTAGTTGTAGATGATCACACTGTTTTGCAAGCAGCGGGGATTGATAGTATTTTGGTAATAGATTTTGACTACCCTTATTTTCATACCACCGAAGACAGTTTGGACAAATGTAGTCCCAATAGTCTAGAGACTGTAGCTAAGGCTGTTTTTGACTATATTTATGATCTATAATTGACAGATCTAATATTTTCTGCTATATTTTTGACGTTAAATTAAAGGAATTTTTAAGTTATGGGAACAAAACTGAAGAGTAAAAGATTATCTGTTAAAAGGCGAAGACGCAAGAAGCTTAAAAGACGAAACAGATTCAAAAATAAATAATTGCTTAAGCCCCGCTTTGGCG
>CALDOH010000157.1 GCA_937912185.1 uncultured bacterium
GCAGGGATTTTTTTGGCTCGGCGGTGTATGAGTTCTAGTCGGTTAAATCGATTAGCTCTTTCATTTTTAATACCTGCATTTCTTGTGTTTTTCTTATGGCATTGTTAACAGCGTTTTTTAGAATATCATTTTCTTCGTTATTTATAGATATTTGCTTAATTTTAAGATCTCCGCCAATTGTAATTTTTACTCCTTCTTCTTCTACTTTAACCATTTCTTTCTCTATAGCTTGTCTTAATTGATATGCCTTTATCATCATTTTTGCATTGTTCATGTAGATTTTTTTAAATAATAGTTTATTCTAATTTTACCTCATGTTAATCATCATCGTGCTCAACTGTCATACTCATCTTTGGCTTCAATACTCTTTTGTCTAGCAAACTCCGTATTATAGCTTCTGGAGCAGGTATTGATGAAGCAGGATCCCAACTTTCAAGTTTTGCTTGAAAATCATCAATACTATTATTTAAGTTCTCGAAAGCTGTAGCCATTCTAGCTTGACTATTATCTACATTTACCACTATTTTTTCACCAAACCTACTTACTCTTCCACCTAGAGACTTACCACCTTTCACGGCCCCCCTCCCTACTCTCAACGCCAGGTCCTTGATAGATTCGTGATATTTAGCTGTGTAATGTGTGGTAGCGAGTACCACCGCCGCAACACCTTGACCAAACAACATTCCGGGTACGGGGTTATCCATGTGGTCATGAATACCAAACAAAGATATCCAACCCATGGAGTGTACTGCTTTGATAGTAACAGTAGTCATCAAAGATGCCCAAAAACAAGCATCGTCAGAGATCTGGATTTCTTCACCTTTTGCTAGTTCTTCAACTCTATCACTTTCTACAAACTTACTAACTAATTTACTTACTTCATCATTTTTTAGAAGCTTTTTTTGTAATTCTATAGCTTTATCAGTTTTTAAAACTTGATTCAGTGCAAAAAAACCAAGTCTAAGAGCAGTGTGACCAGCCGATATTTCCCAGATATCCCCAATATGATCCATGGCCCACCTTGCCATTGGCTCTGTAGGTTGTTGTCCAACCTGTTCAGGTTTCAAAAAATATTTCGATGGATATAAACTCATGTCATGACTAATTTCGAGAGCCATCATGATTTGAGCTGCTAAAAGCTCAGTAGCTCTTTCTGGGGAAGACAAAATTTTAACTAACACATCTCCAGACTTTTCTAGAAGTCCTTTTGTTGTAGGTTTTGTATCAACGACTGAAATTTCTCCTTGTTTCATTCCTTCCATGTCTTGAATATAAACTATTTAGGCTGTATAGACAAACTATCTGCTTAGAAGGTAGGTGAAGGTTTTGGCCCAGATGGGGGAGGCGCCGGTGATGCCGGAGGCAACACCGCTCATGGGGGTGTTGTTGTTGTTGCCCACCCAGATGCCG
>CALDOH010000158.1 GCA_937912185.1 uncultured bacterium
AAAAAGCAACCAAGTACTACCAAGAGGCCTTGGAAAACATGTCAGGCCTTCCTCCAGCGGTTGTGGCCGACACAAAGATACATCTAGCTGCCAGCCAATACAAAACCGGTGATGAATCAGCCATTGATAGACTTAAACAAGCTTTATCAGAATTAGAAAGCGCAGATCATGATTCTTACGAAAAAAACGTCTGGGTATCAGGCGCCTACATGAAGCTGGCAGAACTACTTAACTCAAAAGATTATCTCACCAAGGCTAAAGAAATCATTGATTCAGATCCTCGCCTAGCCATCCGCCTCAAACAGTGGACCGTACTCTCCGAAACTCTCAAATAATCTCCACGTCATTCTGGCTTGTCCAGAATCAGATTCTGGAGTCCTCGCCGACTCGTCCCCAGAATGACGTTACGGTCGTCATCCCGAGCGTAGTCGAGGGATCCCTTTGGCTGGTAGCCTTACAATAAACCAACTACTTCCTTTATTGATAATTTATCTGTTGAAAGGGATCTCTCCACTCGAAGACTCGGTCGAGATGACAAGAAGGATGGATTCCTGCCTTCGCAGGAATGACGTGGGTGAAAAACTCCCACGCCTGGTTCACCTTCGTGAAACTGGTGCTTGACAACGGTATTTCTTTTCACGATACTGTTATATATAGTGGTGATAAGTGGTGAAACACCCTAGATAAAAATACCACCTGCCTTATGCATTATGTTTATAGGACGACACTACCACAATCTAGAAGCCAAGGGCCGATTGGCTATTCCTCAAAAATTCAGGCAAGCTCTCAAGTCTGGTGGCGTGATAACCTGGGGGCTAGATGGCTGCCTATTTCTTTTCCCCGCATCATACTGGCAAGAACTCTCCAACAAATTGGCATCCCTACCCTTAACCAACCCCTCGGCCAGGCAGTTCACCCGTCTTCTAGTTCAATCAGCTACGGAGCTAAATCTAGACAAACAGGGCAGAACCTTGATTCCAGAACACTTAAAAGTACAAGCCAAGTTAAAAAAGCAAGTCGTGGTAGCTGGAGCTCTAACCCGGGCAGAAATCTGGGATAAAGACCTCTACCACAAGCACCTTGAAAAAATAACGCGTCAGGTTCCAATAGACAAGGAATTAGCCAATCTAGGCATATGATAATCAAAATACCCAGACACAATCCAGCCTACTCTGGCCTTATAGCCAAGTTGTTCAACCTAAAGCCAGGTGATCTATTTTTAGATCTTACCTTGGGCGACGGAGGCCACACCCAAGAGGCCTTACAAGCCGGAGCCAAGGTAGTAAGCTTCGACATTGACCCAGAATCCATTGAAAGAGCCAAACAGTTTATCCCCCAAAACCTTCAGAAAAACTGGACGGTTGTAAACTCCAACATGACCAAGGTAAGTGAAGAGGTTAACACAAACTTCAACGCCATTTTAATCGATCTTGGGCCATCTCAGTATCAAGTCTTAGCTCCATCTAGAGGTTTCAGTTTCCATTCAAGTGCTGATCTAGACATGAGACTAGACAAAAACCTAGGGGTAACCGCCAAAGACCTACTGGCCGCCTTAGGCCAAAAAGAACTAGAACAAATATTTAATCTAGCCGACGAACCCAGAGCCAGGCAAATTGCCAAAGAAATCGTTACCAGCAGAAAAATATCTCCAATAACCACCGGCCAGCAACTAGCCAACCTGGTTGTCAAGATAAAAGGTAGATACAAAAACACTCACCCGGCCACCCAAGTTTTCCTAGGTTTAAGAATGGCAGTTAATCTAGAGAGAGAAGTTATCTTAGAAACCCTACCTCAACTACCAGAATTATTAGAAACAGGCGGTATTCTAGGAGTCATTTCTTTTCACTCTGGTGAAGACAGACTGGTAAAGCAGTTTGGCAAACAACAGGAAACCTTAAGCGTTATTTACAAGAAACCTCTAAAGCCACTAGCTGAAGAGATTAACAATAATCCAAGAGTCAGAAGTGCCTCTTTAAGGTTATATACAAAAAAATGAAAATCTTAAAACTAAACCTAATACTATATCTTTGCATTGGTCTTATGGCCATTACCAACTTAATTAGTACCAACGCTCTGGCCACCAAAGGTATAGAGATAAGCAGTTTCTATCAAGACTCTGAAACGTTAAAAAAGGCCAACCAACAGCTAGAGACAGAGATAAATAAGTACAACAATCTGTCATATATCCAAGACCTTGGAGCAAGCAAGGGTTTTAAGCGTATAGACAAAATAAGTATAGTTTCTGCATCTAGTTTGGTAGCCAACAAACCAGATACAATCTATCCATGACCCAAGCTGTAGAGCAGCTAACTAGATTTCGACTTAAGCTGATCACCAGCCTTTCTCCGTTAATATTCGCTATTATTCTAATTCGCCTTTTTTACTGGCAGATAGTTAGAGGTCCACAGCTAAGCGTGGTTGCCAGTCGTCAGCATAGCTCCGTTAGTATTTTAAGAGCTCGCAGAGGAGATATCTACGACACCAACGGAGAGCTTTTGGCAGGTACCAACAACCTTTATCACCTTTATCTCTACAAGCCTCAAATGGAAAAGTCCACCGATACCTTAATTGAAAAACTAACCCCTATTTTGGTTAGCGACCCTCTACCTGCTAGCCCCGGAGCCGAACCAATAACAAAAGAACAAATGCTAGAAGAAATAAAGAGCTTCTTGGGTGGAAGAGTAAATCT
>CALDOH010000159.1 GCA_937912185.1 uncultured bacterium
TTGACTGACGAAGCTTCTCTTATCAATATCATCAAAACCTTAAAGCCAGACGAAGTCTACAACCTAGCCGCTCAATCTTTTGTTGGTACTTCTTGGGATCAACCACTGGTTACTTCAGAAATAAACGCTATCGGCACTCTTAAGCTACTCAATGCTATCAAGACTCACTGGCCTACTGCCAAATTTTATCAAGCTGCTACCAGTGAAATGTTTGGCAATAGCTCTACCAATGGTACCCAAGATGAAAACACTCCTTTTCATCCTCGTAGTCCCTACGCCATCTCCAAGCTCTTTGCTCACTGGGTGACTGTTAACTACAAAGAAAGTTTTGGCATGTTTGCTGTCAGTGGTATTTTGTTCAATCATGAATCTCCTATCAGAGGTAAAGAATTTGTCACTAGAAAAATTACCGATGGCGTGGCTCGCATTAAGCTAGGTTTGGCTAAGGGTATAAAACTAGGTAATTTGGATGCCCAAAGAGATTGGGGCTTTGCCGGAGATTATGTCGAAGCTATGTGGCTAATGCTCCAACAAAAAGAAGCAGATAATTTTGTCATCTGTACTGGTCAGACCCATAGTATCCGCGAATTACTTGATGTTGCTTTCAAACATGTTGGTATTGATGATTGGGAAAAATATGTCAGTACTGATCCTCGCTTTAAACGACCAGCCGAACTAGATATCCTAACTGGGAAAAATGACAAAGCTAAAAAAATCCTTGGTTGGGAACCAAAGGTTAACTTTGAAGAACTAGTCAAAATGATGGTTGATGCCGACCTCAAAAGACTAAAGCAATAAGCTTGTGTCAGAACAAAAAAATAAAAATATTTTTATAAAAATAAGCCAAGGTTTTTTTAAAACTGACCTTGGTATTTTTATTTTCTTTGTACCCCTTTATTTGATTTGGGTACTTAGCTCTACTGCTAGTTTATTAAAAAATTATAACAATTTATACCTACTCATACTCGGTATTACCTTAACTTTTATTGTATTGTCATACTTTTATTGGCAAGCCTACAAAGACAAACAAAACAAATATAAACTCTGGATTTTGACTCTATTTTTTGTATTCTTTCTGGGTATTTTTGGTCTAGAAATAAACCAAAGGTTTGATGAAAAAATAACGGCCAACTACCACGATAGCTTACCACAAATAGAAACTTCTATTGATTATTTTCTAGCTGGCAAAAACCCTTATCAAGAAAACTACTACGGCACCCCACTAGAAGATTATGACCTTTATCGCATCATTGATGTAGACGGCAAAGACACAACTTACCATCAGCTCAATCCAGCTTTTGAAAATTATGTTTATCCACCAGCTCAATTTATCCTAGCGGCTCCGTTTAAATTGGCCAGTGAAAAAATATTTGGCTTCTATGACCATCGATTTTTTATACTAATATTTTTTATACTATCTCTTTTTGTAGTTTATTGTTTACCAAAATCTGACGAAAAAAAATTATCCCTTTTGATTATCTACATCTTCAACCCCTTCTTTTTAGGACTACTAACCTACGGTTACAATGATATTACCGCTATCTTACCATTACTCTATTCACTCTATTTACTGAAAAAAAATAATTACTACTGGGCTTCATTTTTTATAGCTATCTCCATTTTGATAAAATACAACACTGTTTTTTATCTACCCTTCTTCTTGCTTTATATTTTTATCAAAAAAAAATACTCTTTTGAGTTCAAGTCATTACTTAAGTTTTGCCGCTATCTGATACCAATGATAATCCCAGTACTAATTTTACTCTTGCCTTGGAT
>CALDOH010000160.1 GCA_937912185.1 uncultured bacterium
GGTCAAATTCAGGTGTGTGTATCCAACTCATTATGTTATACAAATAAGCCTCGTCATATGGCAATCTTTTGCAAGCGCCATCATCGCAACCATTTTCACATTCATATTCAACAAAGCTATTTACAAAATAGCCAGGCTCTTCTTCATTACAGGTCATTTCTTTAACCACTGATTCTGTGGCTTTGGTTTCGCATCTATCAGCTATTTGGTTTGAGACGGCATTTTTACTTACATATTGAATATAACCATCAACGTATTTATCATCGTTACCCTCGAAGGCATCGCTATCCTGACAGCTACCAGTTCGACATTCACCATCTTGCCAGGTACCTTTAGCTTCTTTGCAGTTTTCTTGCATTCTAGTCAATCTTTCTTTTTCAAAAGCGCTTAACTCTTTTTCTGGTTCTTGGTTTACAATAGTAGTATTTTCATTTTCAAGCTCATCTTTGTTTACTGTAGACCAAATAATGTAGCCAACTCCCAAAATAATTAGTACAAAAATTATAATACCCAAAAATATTGTCCAATTTCTTTTCTTTGGTAATTCTTGATGAGGTATGGGCTGATAATCTGGGTGAATTTGAGATTCTGGTTCTATGTTTTGAGTTGTTTGTTTTTGTTCTTCCATTTTTGTTTTTTACCTTAAAATTTTATAGGAATATATAAACTATCATTATTTTCCGCTAGATCAGATGGGTTATCTTTTTCTAGCACTAAGGTACCAGTGGGAGTATTGGGTTGGTTAAATGTAAGTTCGGCTGTAAAGTTGACAAAATTTTCAGTCATCCATTCGCTTTGAGCAGTGGCGATACCAGTGGCCAGTATATTGCTATGGGCGTCATAAAGTTTTATCGGAAAGCTAGCTTCAAAAAACCAATAACCTCTAGCCTGGCCAGATATAGTTAAGGGGCTGGTAACAGCTTGATTCGGTCGTGGCTGGTCTATGGTGATTAAATCAATCTTTTCCAATTCATTGCCAATATCTTCAACAAAGATTCGTCCACCATCAGTTTTACATTGTCTAGGGTACGATTCCATTACTTCGCCTACGGCAATCACGCATTCATCAAACGAAGTAGCAAGTCTTTGTTGTTTGCTGTCGGTAAAAGCACCAATGATACCAATTATTACAATAAGTATTACAAATATAATACCGGCCTTAACTAAAGGGTCGGTCTTCTTGTATTTTGTGGGAGTAGAATCTGTTTGACCAATTTTGCTCAATTCAGTATTTTGGGCGTTACACTTTGAACAAAAAGTGGTTCCCAGAGCTAGTTCTCTGCCGCATTTTTCACAAAAAGATTTTTCCATATTTTTGATTCAATATTATCTATAGTATAGCAAAAAATTGTCTTTAGAGCGATTTTGTGTAAAAAAAGAATCCAGGTATTCTGGATTCGGGTGCAAGTATGGAAAGATCAAGAAGATTCAGGAGTGGTCCGCCTAGCAGACGACGCATAGATAACCATTGATCGGCAACGGTTGCCTTAGCACCACTAGTCGGTCGATAATCGACCCCACATCAATTAAAGACCAGTGCGAACCACTCCAATTGTCGCTATTTTAGCACCTTTGTTTATTCTGTCAAACAGAGATTAAAAGACCTTATTTTGGTAGTTTGTGATGGTAGTCTTGACAAAAATACTTTTATAGTGTAGAATATACAATTATTATGCTCCAATTTAAGGAGTGGACTCGGAACCTCTTGTTATATACCAATAAATATACGACCAGATGGAAAATCGGGTCGTAATTTTTATATATGACAAAGAAACAAAACGAAAATTTAAGTTTTAATAATCTTGGTATTTCTCCAAGTATATTAGGGCAACTAGAAAAGCTGGGCTTTAATATCCCTACTCCTATTCAACATCAGGCCATACCAATCGGTATTACTGGTCAGGATTTAATGGGTATTGCACAGACTGGAACTGGTAAGACTCTGGCTTTTGGTATCCCCATGATCCAAAATCTACACCTCAAAAAATGTACAGGACTGATTTTGCTACCTACTAGAGAGCTAGCGCTTCAAGTAGAAAGTGCCTTGAGAGACCTAGGACAGCCTCTGGGTTTACGTACAGTGGTGTTGATTGGCGGTACGCCGATTGAGCCGCAAATGAGGCAATTGGCCAAGCGTCCGCATATCATCATTGCTACTCCCGGTAGATTGATGGATCATCTTCAGAGGAAAAGAGTCATCCTCAATACAACCAAAATCATAGTTCTGGATGAGGCTGATCGTATGTTGGATATGGGTTTTGAGCCAGACATCAAAAGAATCCTATCTGCTATACCTAAAGGTGAAAAACAAACCATGCTTTTTTCAGCTACCATGCCAGAAAAAATCACTCGTTTAGCTAGAAGTTACATGCGTTCCCCACTTCGAGTAGAAGTAGCGCCGGCTGGCACTACTGCAGAGCACATAGAGCAAGAAGTATTTATAGTGCCCAAACCACAAAAACTTTCTTTGCTTAATGAAATACTAGCCCAGTATCAAGAGCGGATTTTAATTTTTAGTCGGACCAAGCATGGCGCCAAAAAAATCTGTCGAGCCATTGATCAGATGGGTCATCGTTCTGCCGAATTACACTCTAATAAGTCTTTGGCTCAAAGAACCAGAGCTCTAGAAGGTTTTAAATCTGGTAGGACTCGTATATTGGTAGCCACTGATATTGCTTCTCGTGGTATTGATGTTCGAGATATTGAAGTAGTTATTAATTTTGATCTACCTGATAATCCAGAAGATTATGTTCACCGTATTGGACGAACTGGTCGGGCTGGTAAAGCTGGACGAGCAATTTCTTTTGTAGTGCCAGAACAAAAAAGAGACTTGATAACTATCGAGCGTTTAATCAGTGCTCGACTACCGGTAAAACCACTACCTAAGTTTGAAAAGCATATTGTAGCCCCTCAAGCACCTAAACCCCAGATTAGAACTTGGCAAAACAGTCGGCCAACAGCCAAGCCAAGGGGTGGTAGAAACTTTGCTCGTAACAGTCACGGCCGTAAAACAGCCTTTAAACGTGGCAACCGATAATATGAGAGTACCTATCAGAAAAGCGGGTGAATATACCTATATTAAACCTGATCCATTTATAACTCAGGAAAAGTTTGATGAACTCAAAAAAAATATTAAGCATTTGAAAGAAAACATTCAACCTCACTTGATCAAAGAAGTGAAAGATTGGCTG
>CALDOH010000161.1 GCA_937912185.1 uncultured bacterium
CTGACCGTTCTTGGATTTTGTCTAATAAAGAACGTCTGATGAGTCAGATTGGAAATACTGTAAGGATGGAAGAAAAGATTCCTTTTAATATCAATACTATTTGGCAAGGTCTGCAAATTGTATTGCCGGGTCGTATGGCTTATAGTGTTGCTCGTCCGTTGGCTGTATTTTTATTAATTTTTACAATTGCTGCTAGTGGATGGATAACAACTGTAGGTGCTACTCAAAATCAATTACCTGGAGACTTTGCTTATAGTGTAAAGGTGGCTGTTAGCAAAGTTACAAAAGACAATATTGATGTAGCAAAAGATATTGCCAAAGATATAAAAAAAGTAGCTGTTAAAAAAGAAAAAAATACTTCTGAAAAAGTTACAGTAGGTGTTGGTATTTTAAAGAAAACTCTTGATTCTGCCAATGAAGATATAAAGAAGTCTTCCAAAGAAAAACCAGAAGAAGCGGTAGAAAAAGCTAAAAAAATGAGTGAGGACATAAAAGAAATTAATGCTGATCTGAAAGAAACTAAAGAAGAGATAGAAAAGGTTGTTGAGGGTGGTAATGTAGAAGATGTTCAAAAAAAAGTTGAAGAAGTAAAAGACCTCGCTACAAAAACTGCTCAAGATGCGGTAGAGGGTGTAATACAAAAACAAATAGATGGAGGCTTGGAAGTGGAAGGTGATGAAATTAAGAATTTGGTAAAAGATTATATCGATACTGTTTTAGAAGGTGTGGATGATACATCCCTAGAAGTAGAAGGCGTAGCTACTGCAGTTGCTAGTTCTACTCTATCAGTTGTTTCTACTACCCCTGCAATCGAATCTACCACTACCACACAAGAAGTTTTAACAAGTACAACATCCATTACTCTTCAAGATATCGTAAAAGAAACTGTGAATAAGATAAATGAAACAGGTGTTTCGGCCAAACAAAATCTCGAAAAAGCCAAAGAATTGGTTGACAATAATCAATTGCTAGAAGCATTGAAAAAGGCCAAAGAGGCTAGTGAAACAACTGAACAATCAGAAGAAGCTGTTAAAGAAATAAAAAAGGTAGTAAAAGAAGCTGGTGAGTCTAAGGAAGCACTCAAAGAAAATGCTGACACACTAACTACTCCGCCTCTGGACGGGGTCCCTGCCAAAGGCGGGGTTGAGATTGTTGTAGAAGGTGAAAGTACTGAAAATGCTGTAGAGGAAGAAATAATAGAATAATTTTTTCTTTTAACTCTCGTTTAATAGAGAGATATAAAGACGCTCTTTCAATTTATTTAGCCCCGCCCGCAAAGCCTTATAAATTTGGCTAGCATGGCGGGCAGGCCCGCCCGCATTGCCATTTTACAATAGCAAAGCATTGGCAGGCAAGCCCCGTCACATTTATGTGATAAATAGTACTGTACGGCTAGGGTCGTATCTCGCTAGTCTAGGTAAGTATAAACTTGTCGTGAACTTACTTAGATTTTAGAGAGGACGATCCTGTGCCATACAGTACACCCGACTTTGTCGGGGAGGGGCACAGTCCTGATTTTCAGGACGTCCACCCGGCCAAAGGTTGAGGCCTCACGGTCGCCAGGGTGTAATCTCGTCCATCTAACTTTAGTTAGTGTGGGCAATCGCTTATTCTTTAGGACCGATAAGTTTAAACTTGTCTGGCGTCTAAAGGATGGGTAAAGATATTAAATTAATATGGTAAAAGTTGCAAAAAAACTTTTCACCCTATCTGTCGTAACCATGACAATTCTTTGGAGCGTGGGCTTTGCTGCTCTAGTTCCAGCTGTTGCCTTGGCTGAAGATTGTCCAGCTTTAGAAGCCGGTGACTTGTTCAAAGTTCCTGGTAATACTGCTGTTTATCTTTTAAACGCAGATATGGAAAGAATGTACTTCCCAAATGCGGAAGTATATAAAACTTGGTATGCCGATTATTCTGGCATTACTGAAATCCCAAATACTTGTGTAGATGCATATCCAGCCCCTAGTGCAGCACCTTATGGTGTAAACTATCGTGCAGGTTCTCGCATGGTGAAGGTTCAAATCTCACCAAGCGTATATGTTGTTGAACCAGGTAATGCAAGATCAAAAATCGCAAGCGAAGAAGCTGCTGTAGCACTTTATGGTGCAAACTGGGCTTCTAAAGTTCGTGATATTTCTGATGTTTACTGGCCAAACTTTGCTTCAGAAGGAGCTGAGCTTGACGGTACATTACTTCACAATGGCATGCTTGTAACTGTTGATGGTACTGCAAATTATCAAGTAGTCGACGGTATGGCTTATGCTGTAGATGGCGACCTTGGTGTTGCTTCAGAAGTTCAAACTGTTTCTGAAACTCTTCTAGCTTCTCTAGAAATGGGTACTGAAACTGTTACTCCTGCTTCTCTAGTTGCAGATCCTTCACAGCTTGGTAATATGCCAGCTACTCCTGCTGACGATGATATTCCAGTTGTTGTTGCAGGTGGAGATGTGGCCGTTAGTCTTTCTGCTAATACTCCAGATGCTGGTAACATAGTTGCTAGTTCTACTGTTGTATTCGCAAAATTCATCCTACGTGCTGGTGACAAAGATGCTACAGTTAATTCTGTAAAAATCGGACGTTCTGGCCTTGGAGCTACTGGTGACTTCCAGAGTGTTACTCTTTATGAGGGTTCTAAAAAACTTGGAAACACAAAAACATCATGGCATTCAGATGGATACATGGTTTATAATGTTTCCGGTGGTTGGGTAATCCCAGCTGGAACTACCAAAGAACTTACTGTCAAAGCTATTCTTGATGATGCTGGTACCTACAACAAACTTGGTATCTTGGATCTTGGTTTAGGTAATGGTGGTAAGACTTCTGGTTTACCTCTTTATGGTAATCAAATGTCTGCTGTTAGTGTTAATATCGGACAAGTTACTGTAACTGGTCAAGGTACTACTGCTGGTAAAAATGTAGGTTCTACAGATGTTGTTTTGACAAAATTCAAATTGACTGTTGATTCTGTAGAAGATTCCAAATTTAGTGCTATTACTCTAAAGAACAAAGGTACTGCTGCTGACGGAGACGTTGCCAACATGTATCTTTATCTAGGTTCAAAATTGTTAGCTGGTCCAGTTTCAATGGTAGCTGATAAGATTACCTTCCAATTGGATGAACCTGTTGCAATTAACAAGAGTAAAAATGAAACCTTTACTGTAAAAGGTGACATCATGGACGGTGGTGCTAGCAGTAATACTGTTATCTTCTCATTAGAGTATGATACAGATCTTACTGTGACTGGCAACACTTACAATGCTAATTTGACAATCGTAAGAACAAACTACAACACTTCTGGTGCTGGTAGAAATACTATTACTATTGGTGGTGCAGAATTGAATCTTGCTTTTACTAGCGTTGCTCTAGAAACTGGTGACGATGTTACCGATGTAGAGCTTGGACGTTTCACTGTTAGCTCTGGTGCTACAGATGCCAAATTTACCAATCTTGTTCTTGGAATTACTGAGACTGATGGTAATAGTGATAATGCTGTAGATGACCTTGATGAAGTTGAAATTGTTGACGCTACCTCTGGTGCCTCTTATAGTGGTACTATGACAGGTGGTGGAGATGGCAATGCAAACACATCAACTTGGGCTTTCTCAGATGAAATCGAGTTGGTGGCTGGTGTTTCACGTACTTTCATTGTTCGTGGTGACATCCCAGCTGCTTCTACTGCTGGTGA
>CALDOH010000162.1 GCA_937912185.1 uncultured bacterium
GGACCAAAAATACGTGTGCCTTTAATCTCCTTAGTTTTTCTATCAATAATAACTACTGCATTATCACCAAAACGAATATAAGTACCATTTGGTCGTCTCATTTCTTTTCTTTGTCTTACAATCACAGCGTGCAAAACCTGACCTTTTTTAACAGCAGCGTGGGGCTGGGCACTTTTTACAGTAATGGTAATAATATCACCAATACGAGCATATCTTTTTTTGTAACCACCTAAAACCCTGATGCATTGTACTAATTTGCCACCAGAATTGTCAGCAACCCTTAACATAGACCTGTGTTGAATCATATATTTACCTTTATTTTACCTTTTTAACTACTCTCCATCTTTTGTCTTTGGAAAGTGGTCGGCATTCTTGAATAACAACAATATCACCTACCTTATACTGATTTTTCTCATCGTGCGCCTTATACTTGGCTGATGATTTATACCTTTTTTTGTACTTGGGATGAACTTTTACACTAGTAACATTAACAACAATGGTTTTATCCATTTTGTCGCTTGTTACTTCGCCCTCAAGTTTTCTTTTGATTACTTCTTTCAACATTTTATCTTAAAATTATTTTTTTTCTTTTCCTTGAATTTGTTCAGAACCTTCAGCTGATTTAATTTCGATTTCTTTTCTCTTTTCATTCAAAACAGTCAAGACTTTTGCAATATCTTTTTTAACTACCCGTAAATTTCGGACCGCCTTCAACTGGTTGTTGGCAATAGAAAATCTAAACTCGCGAGACTTATTTCTAAGCTCTGCCAAAGTTTCATTCAACTTTTGAATATCTAATTTTCTTAATTCTTTGATTTTCATACTATATCAATTCCTTAGTTACAAATTTTGTCTTAACTGACAGCTTATGAGCCGCTAGTTCCATTGATCTCTTAGCAGTCTCCTTGTCAACACCTCTCATTTCAAACATAACTGTTCCTGGTTTGACAACAGCTACATAATGATCAACTGCTCCCTTACCTTTACCCATAGGCATTTCATTGCCCTTAGCAGTAATTGGCTTATCCGGAAAAACTCTAATATAAACCTCACCACCACGCTGGACATGACCAACAATAGCACGACGAGCTGATTCAATCTGACGAGCAGTAATCCAGCCAGCCTGTAGACTCTTAAGACCATAATCACCAAAACTAACCTTATTCATACGGGTAGCCTTACCTTTGATCTTATCGCCTCTATGCCATTTTCTATGTTTTACTTTCTTTGGTGCTAACATATTTAAAAATTATTTGTTCTTAACGGTTTCTTTCTCAGTTTCGGCCGGTTTACCAACTGGCTGAAATTCTAACTTTTCTTTGGAAAAAAGCTTAACACTCTTTTGAAAAACTTTTGGTTTTTTATCGTCTTTTACCTTTTTATCAAAATATTCACCTTTATAAATCCAAACCTTGATACCAATAGCGCCATAGATAGTACGAGCTACACCGCGACTATAATCAATATTGGCCCGCATTGTCTGCAAAGGAACTTTACCTTGGGTCAATTTTTCAGTACGAGCAATCTCAACGCCATTTAAACGTCCAGCTAGTATAATCTTTACACCTTGACCGCCAGCTTTCATTACTTTGTCAATATTTTGCTTCATTACTCTACGGAAAGGAATACGCTTTTCTACGTCTTCACGAATACTTTCGACAATCACAGCAGATGACAAATTTGGTACAGAAACTTCAGTAATATTGATACTTAACTTTGTATTTAAATCTAAGTAATTTTTGAGTATTTTTTTCTTTAACTCTTCAATACCAGCACCACCACGACCGATAATTAAGCCTGGTTTAGAGGCAGCAACATTGATGGTAATTTCACCACGACTACGCTCAATCTCTACTCTATCAATAGCCGCTTCACGAAGAGTTTGTTTTATAAATCTACGGATAGTAACATCTTGCTGTAAAAATTTGGCAAAATCACGACCAGAATACCAACGAGATCTCCACGTCTCGCTCATGCCTAATCTAAATACTCTTGGATTTACTTTCTTACCCATATTATTTTTTATCTTCTTTTACTTTATCTTTTTTGATAACTTTAACTTCTTTTTTCTTTTCAGTTACTTTTTCGGTAATCTTTTTGGTAGTCTTCTTTTCAGCTGGTTTATCTTTTTTGGTCAAGTCTACAGTTTCTACTTCAGCCTGTTTTTTATCACGAGGTATTGCCTTAACGCCTTCTTTAACAGTCAGAGTCAACTCAACATGACTACCACGCTTACGTAAAGGATGAGCTCTACCAAAAGCAGCTGGCTTCCAACGTTTCAAATCAGTGGCCTTGTTAACAAGAACGGTCTTAACAATCAAATCCTCTTCTTTGACACCATCAAATCTATCTATTACATTGGCGACTGCACTTTTGACGAGTTTTTCAAAAACTGGAGCAGATTTCTTATTGATAATTGGTAATTTATCTAAAACTGAAGGCACAGCCAAACCACGAATAGCGTCGGCTACCAATCTCATCTTCTTTGAAGAAATTCTTATATTTTTCAATTTTGCTTTGACTTCCATATTTTCGTTTATTTAGCTTTAGTTTGGTTCTTGGCCATCTTACCACCATGAGAAACAAACTTTCTGGTTGGTGAAAATTCACCCAAGCGATGCCCAACCATATTTTCTATTACATAAACATTGATATGATCTTTACCATTATGAACACCGAAAGTAAAACCAACCATCTCGGGAGTGATAACGGATGCTCGAGACCAAGTCTTGATAATTTTACCATCCTCAGCTTTGAGGTTGGTAACTTTTTTCAATAGCTTGGCATCAGTAAATGGGCCTTTTTTTAAACTTCTTGACATAATTTAAAATTATTTTCTATTAGTCTTAGATGGACGACGTTTAACAATTAATTTATCACTTGGTCTGTTCTTTCGTCTAGTCTTTACACCATAAGCTGGTTTACCTTTGTAGGTCTTTGGATGCTTCATACCAATAGGGTTTGAACCTTCACCACCACCATGAGGATGATCTACTGGATTCATGGCCTTACCACGAACGGTTGGTCTAATGCCCATATGTCTTTTTCTACCAGCTTTACCAATTCTGACATTTCTGAATTCGGGATTGCTTGGAGCACCGACACTAGCCTTACATTTGTCTAGTACCAGTCTAATTTCACCACTAGGCATCTTGAGCTGAGCTTTACCGTCAGCTAGAGACATTAGGGTTAAGGCGTTACCAGCAGAACGAGCCAATTGACCTCCTTTGCCGGGAGTAAGTTCTACATTGTAGATCTGAGTACCGGTAGGAATATACTTTAATGGCATATGGTAACCTTTTTTAGCACTCAGTTTATTTTCTGATGACATCACTTTGTCACCAACCTTGATGCTGTCGTGAGCTAAAACATAACGGCGTTCACCATCAATATAGACCACCAAGGCAATATTAGCATTTCTATTTGGATCGTATTCTATGGTTTCTACTTTACCAACAATATCAAACTTATCACGTTTAAAATCAACAATTCTAATGTATCTCTTAGCACCGCCGCCTTTATGTCGGACTGTAATTCGGCCTTGAGAATTACGACCGGCGCTTTGTTTTCTGATAACGATTAAAGACTTCTTAGGTCTAGCCTTAGATAGGTCTTTGTTTATCAGGACGCTAGTCTTACGACGAGCTGGGGTAGTTGGTTTGTATACTTTAATTGGCAT
>CALDOH010000163.1 GCA_937912185.1 uncultured bacterium
AAACGATTGACTACTTTTTTAACAAAAGAGTCAGGTAACTTTAAAATAAAATTTTTCAAAAAACTATTTTCTTTTTTAAACAAGCCAGTAAATAAAATCGTCATCGGTACTTCCAAAAGACTACTGTGACCAACTTGAGAAACATCTTGCGGACAAACAAAGTAAGGCTGCGTAGGAAAATACCTAAAGTCTGGCCCACCATTTCCATTGGGATCTCCTTTTGTTTTTTGCCAAGAAATCTTAGGAGTGACCGAACAGTCCACAATATAATTTTGTCTGATAAGCTCTCTAGCTACTCGAGCGTCATAGCCCCAACGACCAGCTCGAAAACTTTTTGGTCTAACACCAAAATTGCTAATAATAACCTCTGTCAAAGTGGCTAGCTTATCTTTTAATTCAGTATCGTCCAACTCATGAGGAAAACGATGAACTTTGTTCTCCCAGGATATTTCTCGGCTAAATGGTGGTGAAGTCCAGGGATGTAGATGAGCGCCAATTTCAGCCTGAGAGCTCTCCTGCCAGGCCTTTAAGGTCCTAACTGACTCCTGATCACTAGCTACCTCATAAGTCACCAAATAGGTGGGTTTAAAGCCATACTTTTGGCATAATTCTTGAAACCGTGGCAAAAACTTAATATTTTCCAAACTGGTTTTGTCTGGACGTTGCCATTCATTATCTCTTTCTGTATCAACGGTAATTATAAACTTCATACGTTTGTAAAACCCCTAAATCTCATCCACCATTTTATGATTGGTGAATAAATTTTAAAATAATAATAACATTCTTTATGTTCACCACCAAAGGCCTCTTTAAACTCAGCTAAGGTGCGCATATGTTTTTTATCAGAACTTGGAGAAATGCCACCGAGGTCAAACAGCTTATGTTTAGTTTCTTTGGCATATTTGATAGCATGCCAAATTAACATTCGATTGGCTTGACCGATTATCTCTCGATCCCGACTAGTCTTTGATTGATGAAGTGAAGCCAAAATCAAAGCCCGAATGTACACACCGTTGGAAACAAAAATTCCACCGGCGACCATCTCACCCTCATGATAGGCGGCTATCAAAGTACAACTCTTTTTACAGGCACTTATATTATCTTTGGGTAATCCACTCTTTTCACGGAAGTCTTTTTAAATTCTTTTGAGCTGAGAAAAATCTGGATCTCTTTTGACAATAATACCATTTTTTTCACCACGCTTGATTTGTTTTTGGATAAATTTTTTTCTCATCTTGGACCAAATGACATCAATATCTTGCTCTAAGTCAATGACACTGGTCAATCCATCGCTACGTTTGAATCCTTCAACATCATATTTGTCGTAAGAAAAAAAATTGACCATAGCCGCTCCTTTGACATCAAAAGGCTTAGAAAACCAAAACCAGTACTTACGTAAAAACTTGGAACAACCTAATCCGTAATAATAATATTTTATGTTTTTATCTTTCAAATCCACCCAGTTAAAAATTTAGTTTGTTAAATATTGAGTAATTATATACTAACCATCTTATTTTGTAATACACTTAATTTTATTTTCTCTATTTTACACAGACCAAGCTATATGAATTTATAACTGGGTTCATTCTTTTTTAGCTTTGATTATCAATAGATGCCCCAACTTATTTATATAGGGAATATTCTCAAAAAATCTAGACAAGGCTCCAGCCAATTTAACCGACAGTTTTAATCTAGCCTCCATAGGCAGAGTAATATCAATCGGTCTTAAATCAACTTTGGCAAAATACTTTTTGAACTCTGTCTCAATTTCTGGGCTAGTAAAATAATGAAAGAATATTCCTGAATTATGCATCCCCTCGATACTTTGCTTATTTTTTTGTCGCCTAAGATCAAAGTGATAAACCGTAGAAACACTAATCCCATCATTAGTTAAGGTGTCATAAGTATTGTTGATAAAATTAGCTCTCTGACCTGAAGTTGGTACGTGTTCCAAAAATTGAAAAGAACAAGCTATATCAAAATACTTTTCCCTGGTTTTTAATTGAACAGAGTCGGCTAGAATCAGGCCAACATTTTTTTTACCAGCCAATTTTTGTCCCAAAATAAACAAAGACTCTAGAGAAAAATCATTGGCTAAAATAAGACCGCATTCATCGGCTAAATACTTAGTCAATCTACCAGTGCCACAACCGTATTCAATTACCTTTTTACCTTCCAAATCACCAATAGTTTTCAGAGTTGACGGCACTTCTTTGTGGTATCTGACCGATAGACGCTCATCATATATACCAGCTTCCTTGTTGCGAGCTTCTATCTCATCCTTCATTACATCTGGCAAATCTGCTTGGCTAGATAAAAAATTCAAAATACCATTTTTTATTTGGTAACTTTGATTACAACTACTACACTTAAGGCTACCAGAAAAAATAACATTATCATCGCCGGATTCTATATTTTCAATCTCAATAGGTGAATTATCTTTTTGGCAAAGCAAAGCCTCAATTAATTTTTTGTTAAATCCTACACTCATAATATTTTAGTAAATTTTTCATAAAATTTATCGCCCGTGTGATATTCCTTGGCCAGTTCAAAACTATGCTGACCCATTTGTTTTAATTTATCTTTATCACTGACTACTTTTTTCAATTTAACAACCAGATCATCTACACTTCTTTCTTTGAAAATATAACCATTCTCACCTTCTTGAATATAACAACGCGTGCCATTGTCTTGTGTGCTTAGTACCGCTAGCTTATGAGCCATAGCTTCGGGGATAGACACAGAAGCAGCCTCATCCCAACTAGGTAATACTAACATGTCTTGAGTCTTAAAAAATTCCATTACTTCCTTATGAGGGATTTTTATTTTTCTCTGTATTATATCTCCTAATTTATTATCACTTATATATTTGAGCAATTCCTCTGTATACACGCCTTCATCCTCTTCTCCGATCAAGGTAACTTTAAAATTAAAATTATTTTTTAGCTGGTTGATGGCTTGAGCCAAAATGAGATGTCCTTTTCTTTCTTGAAATTTACCCACACAAACTATATTTATCTTATCATCTTTAAAATATTCCTTATCAAAATCTTTTACTTCCACTGGAAAAGGCACATAAAAAAGATTTTTATTTTTGTTGCTGTATTTTCTATCCCCTGAAATTGGCGTCATTACCTTGGCACCAAAAATCTTGCCTACCAAATCAACCGAGCGACTTTTTTGTTTGGCTCGATACTTGTCTATTTGCAACAACACAATTATTTTTTTGCGAAGTAAGCGACCAATTATTAAAGCAAAAATAGAATAAATACTTTGAATATTTTTTATTACCAAAACATCAGGGTTTATTTTTTTTATTTTCCAAAAAGTCTTAAAAAATCCCGGATGACTATATTTGAGCTCAAACTGATTTTTCATCAGACGACCCTGATTTTTATTGAAGAGTTTATTAAAAAGACAAAAGATAATAGGATTGTTGCTATGAGGTTGATATGAATCCCTGGAATTAAGCCTGTAAATGTCCCTGCGATGATTCCTAGGATAAATGCGAGTATCAACTCCATTCAATAATATAGTTTGAAGACTCTATATTCTTTTATATTCCTGAAACG